>CAITHQ010000113.1 GCA_903892305.1 uncultured Alphaproteobacteria bacterium | reverse complement strand
TGGCGAGCAGGTCACCGAAATAGCCGTCCTCGCAATAGCTCGTGGGCGCCACGACCAGGATATCCCCGGGGCGGCACTGCTCCACAGCCACATGGATCATCCAGTTGTCCCCGGGCGCCACGGCGCAGGTAACAGCGGATCCAGCGATCTTGGCTGGCCGGTAGATGGGGCGCATATTACTGGCCAGCAGCCCCTTGCGGCCCTGGGCCTCATGGACAGTTGCGACGCCAAAGCCAGCCAGGGCGTCAATGACCGCGGCCTCGGCGCGAGGGATGTTTCGGACAACCAGGGCCATCAGAGGAGGCTCCTTTCCAGCTGGTCCATGACGCGATAGGCGGGCAGGACCTGGGCGACTGAAGCCCGCGGTTCGCGGCCTTCGCGAATGGCGGCGATGAATTCCCGGTCCTGCAGTTCTATGCCGTTCATCGAGACGTCGACCTTGGAAACATCGACGGGATTTTCCTTGCCGTCCACCAGGTCATCATAGCGGGCGATATAGGTGCCGTTGTCGCAGATATAGCGGAAGAAGGTCCCGAGCGGCCCGTCATTGTTGAAGGACAGGCTGAGGGTGCAGATGGCACCCGAATTGACCTTCAGCTGGATCGACATGTCCATGGCGATGCCCAAGGTCGGGTGGATCGGTCCCTGTATGGCACGGGCGACTGAAGAGACCTCGCCAGTCTGATGGTGGAAAAGGTCCACTGTATGAGCGGCGTGGTGCCAGAGCAGATGGTCCGTCCAGCTGCGCGGCTGCCCCAGGGCGTTCATGTTGGTTCGGCGGAAGAAATAGGTCTGCACATCCAGTTGTTGGAGCTTTAGCTCGCCGGACCGGATCCTGTTGTGCACCCACTGGTGGGATGGGTTGAATCGGCGGGTGTGTCCGACCATGGCGACCTTGCCCGACTGCGCCGCCAGTGCCGCCAGCTTCTCGGCATCAGCCAGGTTGTCGGCCATGGGAATTTCGACTTCCACATGCTTGCCGGCCTTGAGCACCTTCATGGCCTGGGCGGCATGGATGGGAGTTGGCGTGGCGAGAATGGCGGCCTCGACGCCGGGTTGGGCGAGAGCTTCGTCCAGGTCCAGTGTCCAGTGGGGAATGTTGAACCGCTTTGCAGTTTCGGCCGTCGCATCGCCCTCACCGCCGGCTAGGCTGACCACTTCGACGCCGTCAATATTGGCCAGGGCTTCGAGGTGCTTGATTCCAAAGGCGCCTTCGCCGGCCAAGACCACTTTCATCGCGGCTTACTCCCTGGGATCCTGGATCAGGATCTTCTGCGTATTGGATTATGGACAAACTGGATAGTCCGTTTTAGCACAACCGGACAAGCGCCAATTTGGACGAAGGTGACATGACAATCTGGCCCCGGCGACCCAATCCGGTCTTCAGTGATGAATACCGGTTGCTGAGGGAAACCCTGTGCGAGGCCAGGAAGAGGTCTGGCATGACTCAGAGAGGTCTGGCCCGCCTGCTAGGGAAGAGCAATTCGCACATTTCGCAGATCGAGGCAGGCCAGAGGCGGGTCGACACCCTGGAATTCTACCTGATCGCAAGGTCCATCGGCGTTGAACCTGTCGATCTGTTCGAAAGCGTTGCCCGAAAGCTCGACCGGCTGAGGCCTGACCCGGGAAGTTAGGGCGCTACGAACCGCAGGACCATGTCAGCCACTGATTCCCGCCGTGCAGCTGTTTCGGCAGGGGAGGCCATGTCGACCTTGAAAATGGTCGAGAAGGTGTAGCGGTTCGCCACATTGAAGAAACACAAGGCGCTGATCGACATGTGCAGGTCGATGGGGTTCAGATCCTTGCGGAACACCCCACTGTCAATGCCCCGCTGGACAATGCCCCGTAGCGTGTCGATCGCCGCCATATTCGCTTGCTGGGTCTGGGACAGCTGGGCGATGTGTTCGCCATGGTGGATATTCTCCACCATCACTAGGCGAATGAAGTCGGTATTGGCCAGCTGGTAGTCGAAGGTAAATCGGACGTGCTGGGCCAGGGCTTCCAGCGGCGGCTTATTTTCAAGGTCGAGGGTCGCCTCGATGGTTCGGATCCGGCGATAGCTCTCTTCGAGAACGGCGCGATAGAGGCCCTCCTTGCTCTCGAAGTAGTAGTAGATCATCCGCTTGGACGTGCGAGTGCGCTCGGCGATTTCGTCGATGCGTGCCCCGGAAAGTCCTTTTTCCGAGAACTCGTGGGTCGCCACTTCGATGATATTAGCGCGGGTGCGGTCCGGATCGTTTGTCCGGGACTTTTCTTTGGCCTTGGCGGCAGGGCGAACGGAGCCAGCACCCGCCTCTTTAGCCACAGTTTTCAAGCTTACTCGCGCCACCAGGTCGTTCCTCAGTGCTCAGCCGTCAATGCCTGATTCTTTTACGAGTCTGCGTCGCTGAACTCCACCCGTCGGACCTCGCCGACGATGAAAATGTATGAAAATGCCCCGATCAGGGCGATCACAGCGATCAAGGCGAGCGCGTAGAAGAAGGAACCGGTCTTTGCGACGATCAATCCGACGGCGAGCGGCGTGATGATCCCCGCAAGATTGGCGCAGAGGTTGAACAGCCCCCCGGTAAGCCCCATGAGGGCCTTGGGCGCTACGTCGGTGATGAGGGTCCAGCCCAGATTGACCATGCCCTGCCCGAAGAAGGCCACGGACAGGACGGCGATCACCAGCCGGTTGTCGTCCAGAAAGTTGGCCGCAACGATGGTTGAAGCCAGCAACAGGCCCGCGATGATCGGCAGTTTGCGGGCCAGGGTAGCTGACCCGGTCCTGCGCAGAAGCCGGTCTGAAATCTGCCCGCCGACCAGAACGCCAATCGAGGCCGCGATGAAGGGCAGGACGGCGTAGAAGCCGACCTTGAGCCAGGCCATGTGGCGTTCAGTCGCCAAATAGGTGGGGAACCAGGTCAGGAAGAAAACCATGGTGGAATTGCCCGCGAACTGGCCGATTGATGCCCCAACGATCTGTCGCTGGCTCAGCAGAAAACGAACATGTTTCCACTGGAACTTCGTGCGTTCAGCAGACAGACCCAACCCCCCGCCGGCTTCGATATGGGCGAGCTCAGCCGTGTTGGCCCGACGGCTTTCTCCCGGCTCGCGATAGGCCAGGAACCAGATCAGGCCAAACCCAATGCCGACCGCGCCGACAATCATGAACAGGGCGCGCCAACCAAGGCCGCCAGCGATGGCGAAAAGGACCGGGCTCAGGAATGCCAGGCCAAAATATTGGCCCACTGAATAGACGCTGGTCGCCCGCGCCCGTTCCTGTTGGGGAAACCAGGTGGACAGTATGCGACTGTTGGTCGGGAAGCATGGCGCTTCAGCGACGCCCAGACCCATACGGAAAACCAGGAGTGAGGTCAGTCCTGTCGTGAAGCCCTGGAGCAGGGTAAAAAGGGACCAGACCGTGACGGAGAAAAAATAGGTCAGGCGGGCGCCCATACGGTCCAGGAATATCCCGCCGGGAATCTGGGCGGCGGCGTAGGTCCAGGAAAAGGCCGAAAAGACCAAGCCCATAACTGCAGCATTGAGGCCCAGCTCCTTGGTCATCAGCGGGGCGGCGACGCTTATGACTGTGCGGTCCAGGTAATTGATCATGGTGCCCGCGGTCAGCAGGCCAAGGATCAGGAGGCGGGCATTGGTCGCCTTGGGCGTGGTGGTCGTGGTCATGTCGTCCTCCCATGGACCTGTTGGCCAGGTCGCAGGTTTTCTAGGCGGTGATCTTGCGGCCGATGAAGTCCAGGGCCAGGGGGTATCCATCGACCCCGAGGCCTGCAATAACCCCGGTGGCGGCCGCAGACATGATGCTGTCGGCCCTCCAATGAGCTTCAGTTACCCGCTTGTGAATGTTTGAAATGTGCACCTCGACAATAGGACACTGACACATCTTCAGGGCGTCCAGCACCGGCACGGCGTTGTAGCTGAAGCCCGCCGGATTGATCACAAGACCGGCCGAGGTCCTGGCCTCCTGGATCCAGTCGACCATCTCGTATTCGCGGTTGGTCTGACGGAAAACGATGTCGAAGCCGTAACGGCCGGCGACCGGCCGGCACATGTCCTCGATATCCTTCAGGGTCTTGGACCCGTAGACATCAGGCTCCCGCAGACCAAGCAGGTTGAGATTGGGGCCGTTAAGCAAAAACACCGTCTTGGTCACGGCCATCCTCCATCCGCGACATGATTTCACCAGCATACGCCGCACGGATTGCGTATGCCGTACATGGTGGATAGCCGACCGATGGAATTTTGTGAACATACCAGTACGTACAAATTTGTTGGCAGGGGTGCGCTGGCGTTGACATAAACGCACTGGTTCGTACGTTTGTGTGCGAGCCCGAACCTTCGGGCCCTTCCCGGAGAAAGCCATGGCGCGTCGAATGAATTTGCGGATCGCTGCAATCGGACTTTCTGTTCTGGGGCTGGCAAGACCCTGCCTGGCGCGCGAACCGGCAGCGACGGACTGGCCGACCTACGGACATGACTCCGGCGGAATGCGCTATTCACCCCTGACCCAGATCACCCCGCAGAACGTGACCGCGCTGGCGCCAGCCTGGTCCTATCATATGCGCCCGGCGAACCCGGTGAATGCTGCGCCGACGGCCGCAGAGGTGGCCCAGCGCGCGGCTGAAGGTCTGCCGCCGCCCGGCGCTCCGGCTGGCGCCCGCCGCGCGCCGCGACCCGCGTCCTCGGAGGCTACGCCCCTGGTTGCGGGCGGTCTCATGTATGTGACAACGGCCTACAAGAAGGTCGTTGCCCTCGAGCCGGAGACCGGGAAGGTCGTCTGGTCCTATGAGGTGAAAACCTCAGGCCAACCCTCCCTGCGTGGTGTTGAATACTGGCCTGGAGATGACAAGTCGCCGGCGGAAATCCTGTTCGGCACACGGGATGGTCTGCTCATCGCCCTCGATGCAACTACGGGACAACCTGTCTCCGCCTTCGGAGCTTCCGGCGTTCTCGACCTCAAGACGCCAGAGATTCTCCAGGGGTACCCGCGCTCGTCTTACGGTCTGACCTCTCCGCCCATCGTCTACCGAAACCTGGTCATTACCGGCTCTGCGACCCAGGAGTTTCCAGCCAAGGGCGCAGCCGGCGACATCCGCGCCTGGGATGTGCGGACTGGCAAGCTGGTCTGGACCTTTCACAGCATTCCGCGTCCTGGCGAAAAGGGCCATGACACATGGCAGGGCGAGGACTGGAAGGGCCGCTCGGGCGTCAATGTCTGGGGCTTCCTGACTGTCGACGCCAAGAGAGGCATTGTCTACATGCCCTTCGGCGCGCCGACCTGGGATCGCTACGGCGGCGACCGCAAAGGCGCCAACCTTTTTTCCAGCTCCATTGTGGCGGCGGATGCAAAGACCGGGCGGTATCTCTGGCACTTCCAGATCGTCCATCACGACATCTGGGACGCTGACGCCGAGGCGCCACCGACCCTGATCGACATCAAGCGGGGAGGGAAGACGATTCCAGCCGTGGCTGTGGTGTCGAAGTCCGGCATGGCCTTCCTGTTGGACCGGGTCACAGGCAAGCCGATCTATGGGGTTGAGGAGCGCCCAGTTCCGAAGAGCGAATCTCCCCTTGAGGCCGCATGGCCGACCCAGCCATTCCCCCTAAAGCCGGCTCCCTTCGCCCGGCAGAGCTTTTCCTTGGCGGATGTCGCCACTGTGACGCCGGACCTGGAGGCCTATTGCCGCAAGCTTGTTGTCGACAACAAATTGCAGACAGGCGGACCCTATCTACCAACAGGTATTTCAACCCCCATCGTGCAGTTTCCGGGCTATCAAGGTGGCGCTAACTGGGGCGGCGGGTCCTTCAACCCAGCCCTGGGCCTCTACTTCATAAACGCCAACAATTTCGGCCAGATCGCCCAAAACACGATTGCGCCGGATGGGACGCCATCTACGGCTGCCAATCCGGTTCTAGGGCGCTTTCAACAGCCATCGACACGGCTCATGTGCCAGCAGCCACCCTGGGGAACCCTGACAGCAATCAACGTCAATACAGGGGATATTGCCTGGCAGTCCACCTTGGGGGTCAGCGACAATCTGCCGGCAGATGTCCAGAATACCGGACGCCCAAATGTGGGTGGGTCGATCGCAACAGCCAGCGGCCTGGTGTTCATCGGCGCGACCGACGATAGCCGATTCCGCGCCTTTGATGCGAAGACCGGCAAGGAGATCTGGACATACCGGCTGGGCGCCTCGGCTCATGCGACCCCGATCACCTATCTCGGCCGTGACGGGAAACAGTATGTCGCGGTGGTCGGGACCGGTGGCAGCTTCCTTGACAGTCCCATGACTGACGACTCCCTGACGGTCTTCCGTTTGCCCTGAGGGAAAATCAGGGTTTGGGCGTCGATGCAGTCGGTCCGAAATTATCTGACAGGTAGGCGATCACCTTGTCCTGCTCGTCCTCTGAAAGGTTGGCGCCGCGGGACATCATGCTCCCGACCACTTCGTCCCATTCGGATTTTGTCCGGGGCTTGGCGACGACGTAACTGCCTTCGTGGCAAGAGGTGCATTCCCGCAGGATCACTACCTTCGCGGGACCTTCCGGCAGGATATCGTTCGGATCCGCAGCATGGGCCAGGCCCGCAGACATTCCGAAAAGGGCGGCGAGTATGCTGAAGCCAGTGATCAATCGTGAACGCGACATTGTCTGTCTCTCTGGGAAGGAAGGCGTCTGATAGTCCCTTGCTTTTAGGGCCGTCAAATGAACCCGCACTGAACGCTTTCCTTCCAGAGGCGGGCGCATTGACAGAACCATCAATTTTGTACGAACTAGATGGTCAAATTATCTTCGCAACTTGAATGAGCCATGGGCGATCAAGGGATTTCGCAGACCTGCGCAGTTCCCAAGGCCCGGAGAGACCGCAAATTCTCGTGACTGACACCAAGATCAAGGTTGGCCTGATCGGGCAAGGCATCCAGGCGTCGCGTAGCCCCGCCATGCATATGGAAGAGGCCAGGGCGCTTGGGCTGGACCTGACCTATGTGCTCCTGGATCCCGATCAGTTGGATTCCCGTGGCGATCTGGAAGATACGGTGGCCTGGGCTGAAGCCGATGGATTCGCCGGGGTTAACGTCACCCATCCTTTCAAGCAGGCCGTTATACCCCTGCTTGACGACCTTTCTGAGGACGCGCGCCGGCTTGGCGCGGTGAACACAGTGGTCTTTCGGGACGGGAGGAGGGTCGGTCACAATACCGACTGGTCCGGATATGCCGAAAGTTTCCGTCGCGGGCTCGCGGACGTTCGCCTTGACTGTGCTGTCCAGATTGGCGCCGGAGGAGCGGGATCTGCAGTCTCTTATGCGCTGCTGCAGCGCGGCGTCGACAAATTGTCGATTTTTGACCTCGACAAGGATCGTGCCGCCCATCTGGCCGACGCCTTAAGCGCCATTTTCGGCGAGGGAAGGGCGGTCGTGTGCTCCGATCTGGCGCAGGCGATAGTGGCGGCCGACGGAATCACCAACGCCACGCCGGTCGGAATGGCCAAGTATCCCGGAACGCCTCTGCCGGTCGAACTCCTCCGCCCGGAACAATGGGTCTCGGAGGTGATATATTTCCCTCTCGAAACCGCCCTGCTGGCGGCGGCGCGGGCCAAGGGGTGTCGCGTGCTGGATGGTGGCGGCATGGCGGTTTTTCAGGCGGCGGATGCGTTCGCACTATTCACCCGAGTTGCCCCGGATACCGAACGCATGCGGGACAGATTTCTTGCTGCCGTGAGCGTGTCTGATCTGACGGCCCCAGCGCTTGCCTAGTCTGACGCCTGTTGAAGACTGCATTTCCGTGTCCGATTGTTGCAGAAATGAGACGGCTTTCCGGCCATCACACTTGACATGTACCAACTGGTTAGTACGCTGCTAATTGACAGAGAGAGGTCGCTGGCAGAGGCGCCCCTTTTCGACCCGGTGAAGTCAATTCACCGATCGGAACCCGTCCAAGCCTGCCGAGGAAACGAATAGGTCTCTGAAGTTTCGAATTTACCTGGCGCAAGATGGCTTCGCTGAAAGCTGTCCGCCCAAGCCATGAACTAACTATTCCATTAGGGGGAAGACAGATGAACCAATCACAGTTTCAACAGACCCATCGCGCCCGGGCGGCAAGCCTGATGTGCGGGGCTTCTGTTGCCTTAGTCGCCAGCTTGATGTCGGTGAGCGCCACCGCCGCCGCCGCCAAAGCCGACACCGAAGTCTCTGAAGTGGTTGTCACCGGCACCAGCATCCGCGGTCAGGCCCCGGTGGGCTCAAGCGTAGTCTCCGTCGGACAGGACTCCATTCAGAAGACCTCGGCCCAGACCGTCCAGCAGATCCTGCGGTCAGTTCCTTCCGTCGTCGGCATGGGCGCAGTTGGACAAGGTTCCTTCGGTAGCGCCGATGGCGCAGGCACCAACGCTCCGACCATTCACGGCCTCGGCGCTTCTGCGTCCAACTCCACCCTGATCCTGATCGACGGTCACCGCATCCCGCTCAGCGGCATTAATCACGCCCTGGCCGACCCCAACGTGCTGGCGCCTCTGGCCCTGCAACGGGTTGAAGTTCTGGCGGATGGCGCCTCTTCGGTTTACGGCTCCGACGCCGTCGCCGGCGTCATCAACTTCATCACCCGCAAGAATTTCGACGGTCTGGAAATGAACGCCCAGACCGGGTTCGCGGACAGCTACCACACCTTCACCGCTGGCGTTGTCGGCGGAAAGAGCTGGGAAGATGGCGGCGTCACCGTGGCCTATGGCTATTCCGACCGCTCCAATCTCCGCACCGGCAACCGTAGCTTCACCCATGCTGACCACCGCTCGCAAGGCGGCAGCAACCTGGCTTCCTTCGCCTGCGGTCCGGCCACCATTTCGCCAGCCGGTCAGGCCCTGATCTTCGCTTCGCCTTACAACACGCCCGGCCTGGTCAATTCCGCCGTCAACGCGCCATGCGACTACACGGGCCTCGCGGATCTGATCCCCAGCGAGAAGCGCCACAGCCTGTTTGTCAGCGTCCATCAGAACCTGACCGACAAGCTGAGCATCAATGGCGATGTGGTCTATTCCAAGCGCAACAACAGTCAGGCGAACGTCCGCGGTACGGTGACCGCCACCGTGTTCGGACCGGGCGCGGCTTCCGCCAGTCAGATCAACCCCTTCTACACCTTGCCGACCGGCGTGGCCGGAACTTCGCAAACCGTTCGTTTTGACGCCAATTCACTCCTGGGCCCGGGCGCTCATACGGACTCCGGCGAAGAAGCCTTCTTCGTCGCCGGCGGCGCCGACTACCGGTTCAATGATGACTGGAACCTCAATGTCGGCGGCGTGGTCGGCAAGACCGACTCCCGTCAGCAGGTCATCGGCGTCCTCTGCGGCAGCTGCGCCAACCTGGCGCTGAACGGCACCACCAATGGCGGCGGGAGCCTGACTTCGGTTTCGGTGCCCGGCACCACGACCATCATCCTGGGCACCCCGCTTACTGCAGCGAACGCCCTGGATGTCTGGAACAGCGGCTCGGCCAACCGGACCTCTGCGGCGGTGCTCAGGGCCCTAACCGACTCCACCACTACCAGCCTGGCTCACCAGACCCTGGTGGACACCACGGTCAAACTGGACGGAAAGTTGTTTGACCTTCCTGGCGGCGCCGTGAAGGTCGCGGTCGGCGCAGAAGTCATCAAGTACAAGATGTCCCAAGACATCACCCGGCCCCTCGGCACCGGTCCGGCGACCACCGGATCGGCCACGGTCAACCTGAACTATGATCGCGACGTGAAGTCGGCCTTCGCCGAATTCCTTCTGCCCCTGGTTGGTCCTGACCAGAACGTACCGCTGATCCGTCGCCTCGACCTGAATGTCTCGGGCCGTTACGACGACTACAGCGACTTTGGTGAGACCAAGAACCCCAAGGTCGGCATCAACTGGGAAGTCATCGAAGGCCTAACCTTCCGCGCCAACTACGCCAAATCCTTCGTGGCTCCGGCCTTCACCAGCCGCGGCAACGCCCTGGGCATCACCGGTGAATCGGGCTTCGGCAACTATGGCCTGGGCACCGTCAACATCCCCCTGTCGGCCTATCCGACCGCTGCGACCCTACCAGGCTGCTCGGCCACCGCCGTCACCTGCACCATCGGCAACTCCGCTGTCACCGGCGTCCAGATCACCGGCGGTAACAAAGACCTCAAGCCGCAGACCGGCAAGAGCTGGGCCATTGGCGCAGATTGGAACCCCAGCTTTGTGGAAGGTCTTCGCCTGTCGGTGACCTACTGGAACAACGAGCTGAATGGCGCGATCACCGCGCCCCAGCCTGCCTTCGCCGTCAACTCGGCTGGCCTGAACTCCCTGCTGACCATTTTCCCCAATGGTGCAACGGCGGCGGAACTTGCAGCTCTGACGGGGACCTTGCCCCAGACCAGCGCGCTCTCCCCGAAGACCTACTTCGTCTACAGCTTCCAGCAGCGCAACGCACTGAACCTCCTGGTTCAGGGTGTCGACCTGTCGGCCAACTACAGTTTCAATACGGATTTGGGTCGCTTCACGGTCGACGCCATCGCTTCTGAGAAAACCAAGTTCCGCCAGCAGGTTGGTACGGGCGGCGCCACCTTTGACGTACTCGGCACCACGGGCTTCAACACGACCTTCCCCTCGATCAAGATGGAAAGCCGCGTCGGCCTGACCTGGAAGAGCACCTTCGGCCTCTCGGCTGACGCCTTCTGGAACCACACGGCGGCCTACAAGAACTGGTCCGGCACCACTGTGACGCCGATCATCCGCAGCGCGGCGGGCGTGCCCACCGGTGGCGGCGACAAGGTTGACGCCAACAACACCTTCGATCTCCACGTCGCCTACGACATGGACGGCGAAGGCATCACCAAGGGTGTTCAGCTCTATCTCGACGTGAACAACGTCACGGACAAGGAGCCGCCGTTCTACAACAACACCGCCGGCTACGACACATTCAGCGGCAACCCACTGGGCCGCGTCACCTCCATCGGCGCCCGCAAGAAGTTCTAAGCCTCAAGGGCTTGAGTCAGAAAAGAGCCCCGGTTCCGAAAGGAGCCGGGGCTTTTTGCTGGGCGTAAGGTGTGATTGGCAGGCCGCATGCCACAAGATGATCAGTCGACAGAGCTTGGCCTCGCCATCCGCGCCTGTGCCGCCATTCGCACCGGGGCATTTGCGGCGCCATACTGGTCATAGCCACCGGTCCGCTGGACGATCTCGAAGAAGAACCGCTCCTGGAACGACTGGGTATAGACGTGGAAGAACTCTCCGCCGGAGGCGTCCCGGTCATATAGGACGTTGATGGCCCTCAACTGCGAGATGAAGTTGTCATCCAGGCCAAGGCGTGCGGCCAAGTCGTCATAGTAGTTCTCAGGAATAGGCAGGATCTTCAGACCCCTGTCCTGAAGCTGGCGGGCAGCTCCGAAGATGTCGTCTGTGGCGAAGGCCACCTGGTTGACCCCGGCGCCCGAGAAGGTGGTCAGGGATCTGGCCACCACCGTGCGATTGCTCTCGGAGAAACTCAAGGGGAAGCGGATGGTCCGGCTGGAATTGGTCAGGGCGCGGCTCTTCACCAGACCGTAGGGATCAGGCAGGACTAGTGTTTCCGCCGGCTGCAGGCCGAAGATTGAGCGGTAATACAGCAGCCAGGTGTCGAATTGGTCGCCCGGCAGGGCCTGACCCACATGGTCAACCTCAAGAGTTGAGATGGAAGTCTCCGAAGCCGGGGTCGCAAGATCGCGGGTAAAGTCCCTGGCCGGGTTAAAGTTCTCGCCAACGACATAAACCAGGCTGCCATCCGGCGAGCGGATTCCCGCCATGGGCGCCTCATCAGGCCCGACCCGTTCCTCAAACCGCTGGGCGCCGAAGACTTCAGCCCGCCGGAGCAGGGCTTCGGGATCATCCGCCCAGAGGCCTACGGCGCAGACCGAAACCCCATGAAACAGATAGTAGGAGTGGGCGAAGGACTCGGCCTCTGCGTTCAGGACGATCGACAGGGAACCCTGTCGATAGAGTGTGACGTCCTTTGTCTTGTGCCGTCCATGGCGTCGGAAACCCAACCCCTCGATCCATTGGCCAAGTTCAGCCTCGGTTGACGGGTCGACAGCGAATTCCAGGAAAGCCAAGCCTTTCAGATTGGGTTGAGGCGGCGGGTCAATGAGATCAACCCAGGGGCCCTTTGGCGCGCCCGGCGCTCGCGCCTTCTCAGTCTGGATCCCCCGGATTTGTTCCTCCAGGTAGAGCAGGGACCTCATGCCATCCTTGGCCATGCGGGCCGGAGACGCGGCGCGGAACTCGTCGTTGAAGATCTCGAGGGACAGGGGACCGGAATAGCCGGCGGCGATGGCCTGGGCCGTAAACCCCGCAACGTCGAAATCACCCTGACCGGGGAAGCAACGGAAGTGCCGGCTCCACGACAGGACGTCCATATTCAGCCGTGGGGCGTCGGCCAGCTGCATGAAAAAGATCTTGTCGCCCGGAATCTCCGCTATGCCCTTAGGGTCATCATTCAGGGCCAGGGTGTGGAAGCTGTCCAGGGCCACGCCCAGATGGCTGTGACCCGCCTTTTGTACAATCTTCCAGACATGCCCGTAGGTGCGCACGTGGGCGCCCCAAGCCAGGGCCTCATAGGCGATCTTGATCCCCCGGGCTGCAGCTCGCTCGGCCAGGTCATGGAGCTGGGCCGCGGCTAGCTCGTCGTCATCCACGGACAGGGGGGAGATGTTCGAGCACACCAGCATCATGGGAGCGTCAAGTTCGCCCATCAGATCGAACTTGCGCTCGGCCCGGTCCAGATTGCGGCGGAAGACATCCACCGGCACGGCTTCAAAGTCCCGGAAGGGCTGGAAGAGGGTGATCTTCAGGCCCAGTTGCTCGGCCATGAGGCGGGCTTCCCGTGCGTTGCCATCAAAGAATAGCAAATCGTTCTCGAAGATCTCCACCCCGTCGAACCTGGCGGCGGCGGCGGCAATCAGCTTTTCCTGCAGGCTGCCGCTAAGCGATACTGTGGCGATTGAACGACGCATGGCTGTCTCCCGCTGGTGGATCGCGACGGCTGAAATGACGATCCTGAATCGCCTGGAATTCCAGCGCCGAAAATCATTGGCAATATAAACACGAACTAGTTCGTTCAAAAGATGAAAGCGCGTTTCGCTGGTTCATTCCGATCGCCGGAATATATACTGGCGGCTAGTGCAGGGAGGGGCTCATGGCCATTCGACGGGTTGACCACGTAAATATCGTCACGTCGGACCTCGAGGGGACCCGCGCCTTCTTCGTCGACAATCTTGCTCTGACGGTCGGACCTCGCCCGCCTTTCGAGGTTCAGGGATACTGGCTCTATGCGGGGGAAACGGCGGTCGTGCACCTGCAGGTCGCCCTCAAGACCGTCGGAGCCTCGGTGGACAGCGCCCTGAATCACTTTGCCTTCGATGTCGACGACCTGGCCTCCATGCTTGAACGCCTGCAGAACAATGGCGTCGCGTTCCGGGAAGCCCGGGTTCCGGACTCTGATGTCCACCAAGCCTTCCTGTTTGACCCCAACGGGGTCAGGATTGAATTGAACTATCGTCCCTAGCCGTCCCGCCGGCGGCAATCTGACGATTGCGCATACGTACGAGTTCGTTCATTTTGGTTTCCGCAGCGGGCGAACCGCTCCGGGAGGATGGACGTGATCACACTTCGACTTGCCGCCCTGACGGCGGCGATTTCCCTGGGCGCAGGCCTGGCCGCCCAGGCGCAGACCGGAAACCCTGGCGGACCAATCAATGACAATCTCGGCGCGCCCGACTACGGCGTCTGCCGCGGAACTGACGCCCGGTGTTTCCACAACTGGACACGCGCCATACCTTCAAAATATCGGGTCCTGCTGTTCACCCGCACGGCGGGTCCCCGTCACGCCAATCTGGGCGCAGCCCTTGGTCCGGGTCTGAATCCGCCTCTGGCCGCAGACAATGTTGTCCAGGCCGGCATGAAGAAGCTCGCCGAGTCCGCCGGGTACACCCTCGACTACACCGAAGACTTGTCCCAGATGACCAATCTGAGCGGCTATAACGCGGTCATCTTCTTCAGCACGTCCCGGGACACCCTGGACGATGACGGCAAGACGGCTTTGCGGCAGTATTTGCGGGCAGGAGGCGGGTTCATGGCCATCCACAACGCCTTTGGCACCATGTACAACTGGCCCTACTACGAAGGCCTCCTTGGCGGCGCCAACTATTACGACCATGGCCCAAACCGGACGGGCGATGTGGTGATGGTCGACAGCAAGGACGCCTCGACCAAGGCCCTGCCCAAACGCTGGGCCTTCAAGGACGAGTGGTACAACCTCGTGCCCTTCCCGACAAAGGTGCGCTTCCTGGCGACCATTGATGAATCATCGTGGAAGCCGGTCACCCAGGGCGAGACTTTCACGCCTCCGCCTGGAGCCTTGCCCCGCCGTCCGCCGGGTCCGCAATTGCCCCGCATGGTCGGCGCTCACCCGGGGCATGGAAATTTCCACCCGGTGGCTTGGTGCCAGTATTACGACGGCGGGAAGGTCTGGGCGACGACCCTTGGCCATGATGTCGGGGCTTTCGCTGAGGAAGATGCAACCTTCACCGGCGCCAAGGAATTCCAGGCCCTTGTGCTCGGGGGCCTGAAATCCGTCATGGGCGTGGAGCTCTTCTGCCAATAAGCGACAGACGTGCCGACCAAAATAGTGATTGAACTAGATAGTTCATGATCCCATAGTTTCCTCAAGCGCCATCAAGGCCACCGGAGGAAACCAATGACCCCAAGCTTCAAACGCCTCGCCCTGGCGTCTATCGCCATCTGGACCCTGGCCGCAGCGCCGGTCGCGTCAGCGGGGGGCATGATCGCCCTTTCCGGAGACCCGGTTGCCACCTCGGGGGGCAAGGTCGCCGGAACCCGGCTGGCCTCCGGCGTGAAGGCCTATCTCGGAATTCCCTACGCCAAGTCGCCGACCCAGGACCTGCGCTGGCGTGCGCCACAGGCGACTTCGTGGGACGGTGTCTGGAACGCGGACCGTAAGGGCGCTGAATGCATCCAGGTCCTGCGTCCCCACGACATCAATCACTATTTCGGCGAGGAGCCGAGCAGTGAAGACTGCCTCTATATGAACATCTGGGCCCCGCCCCAGGCCAAGGCCGGGGCTGGTCTGCCGGTGGTGGTGTTCATTTATGGCGGCGGCGGCACCATCGGGTCATCGGGTATGGCCAATTATGACGGGGAAAACATGGCCAGGCGCGGGGCCATCTTCGTCAACTTCAACTACCGTGTTGGCCTGCTGGGCTATCTGGCGCACCCCGAACTCACAAAGGAGCAGGGAGGGCATTCCGGCAATTACGGCTATCTCGACCAGAGCGCCGCCCTGAAATGGATCAAGGACAATATCGCGGCCTTCGGCGGCGACCCTGACAAGGTGGTGATCAGCGGCCAATCCTTTGGCGCGGGCTCAGTCGCCGCCCAGGTGACCAGCCCCCTGTCCAAGGGCCTGTTCCGCGGCGCGGTCATGATGAGCGCCTGCAATCTGACCGGCCCCCTGGCGCCTCTGTCGGAAGGCGAGGCAGCGGGTCTGGAGCTGCAGAAGCGCCTGGGCGCGGCGGATCTGGCCGCCCTGCGCAACATCCCGGCCGACCGCATCCTCGCTGTTCAGTCCGAGAACCAGGTGGGCGTCAATGTTCGCGGCGTGCGGGCCCCGGCCATAGTCGATGGCCTGTTCTGGACCGAGGGACACGAGGCCGCCCTGGCGTCTGGCAAGGTCAGCAATGTGCCCATCATCGCCAGCTCTAACGGCGATGACATCGACGCGGGGCAAAGCCCTCTTACCAGGACCCATACGATGGCCGAGTATCAGGAAACTGCCCGCAAGATGTACGGCGCAGACGCGGACTCCTTCCTCAAGCTGTTCCCGGTCAAGACTGATGCCGACGTCCAGCCTATGGCTCACGCTGCAGCCATGGAAAACGGTATGCTGAAGAGCTCGCGCACCTGCGGCGTCGCCCAGGAGAAGTTCGGCGGCGTCCCGACCTTCGTCAGCGCCTTCATGCACAAACATCCCTACGCGCCAGGGCTGAAGCTTGCGGACCAGGATGTTGCGACCGTGGGCGCATATCACACGGCGGATGTCCCTTACTGGTTCGACACACTGGATAACTACAACAAGTTCCGCGTCACCCGTGTCCCGACCCAGACGGATCGTACGCTGATCGACCAGATGTCCGGATCGCTGATCGCCATGGCGGAAACCGGCTCGCCTTCCACCAAAGCCATGGCCTGGCCGGCCTGGACCAGCAAGGCGCCGCAATACCTGGTGATCGGCGATACGCCGGTCGTGCAGAAGATGAACGTCAAGCGCATGGACTGGCTGGCGGCCCACCCCGCGGCCCAGGTCGGACCGGCGCCGGTTCAGCCCCGGGTCCGCGACTAGGCCACTTGCTGGGTTCAGGAGGAGGCAGATCGATGGCTCTGAACAGTCCTTCCCGGCGAGAACTTGCCACGGCGGTTCTGGCGGCGGCGGCATTTCCGGCTGCCGCCCAGTCGCCTGTCGCCATCACCCATGTCTCGCCAGCCCTGGCCTGGTCCTTCGATCTCGATGTCGAAGTCGGCCCTGCCCAGGAGCTTGGCCAGTTCGCTGGCGGCCGGAGGAGGGTGGTGCCGATCCTTGGCGGCCAGCTTTCCGGTCCTGGCCTGTCAGGCAAGGTTCTGCCGGGCGGGGCGGACTGGCAGACCCTTCGGCCCGACGGGGTCACCCTGCTTCAGGCGCGGTATACCGTCCAGATGGGTGACGGTCAGGTGGTCGGCATCATCAATACCGGTGTGCGGCGAGCCTCTCCGGATGTTGCCGCTGATCTGGCCGCCGGCAAGCTCGTGGATCCTTCGAAGTACTATTTCCGCGCGACGCCGGTTTTTGAGGTTGGCCCGGGATCTCTGGGATGGCTGGTGGAAAACGTCTTCATCTCCGTTGGTGAGCGTTTGCCAACCCTGGTGCGGTTGAAGGTCTACAGGCTGGGTTGAAACGGGGCCTCAGTCGGCTATGGGCAAGCCCACATAGTTCTCGGCCAGAACGCGCTGAGCCGCCTCTGAGCTGAGGATATAGTCCAGCTCGGCTGATTGGATGCGATGCTCGAAGCCGCCATCCTCTGGAAACCTGTGGGTCAGCATTGTGAACCACCAGGAGAACCGTTCGGCCTTCCAGACCCTGGCCAGGGCTCGGTCGGAATAGCGGTCAAGCGCCCGCTCGGACCGGGTGGCGTAGTGATCAGCCAGGGCCTGCGACAGCATGATCACATCCGTGGCCGCGAGATTCAGACCTTTCGCCCCGGTCGGCGGAACGATGTGCGCTGCATCTCCCGCCAGGAACAGCCGGCCCCAGCGCATGGGCTCAGCGACAAAACTCCGTAGGGGGGCGATGCTCTTTTCGAAGGAGGGGCCCCGGACCACTGAAGGCCCGACATCATCCCCCAGCCGGACGCAGACCTCGTCCCAGACCCGGTCGTCGGACCAGTCTTCGACCCGGTCGCTGAGGTCGCACTGGATGTAATAGCGGCTGCGGGTTTTCGACCGCATGCTGGCGAGGGCGAAGCCCCGGTCGTGCCGCGCATAGATCAGCTCGTGATTCACCGGCGGAACTTCGGCCAGCACACCCAGCCAGCCAAAGGGATAGACCTTTTCATAGGTCTTCAGCACGCTGGCCGGAATGCTGGCGCGCGCCACCCCGTGGAAGCCATCGCACCCGGCCACAAATTCACAGTCGAGCCTCCTGCGGACGCCTTCGAAATCGTATTCGACATAAGGCCGGGCCGTGTCGAGGTCATGCAGTTGAACCTGCTCGGCGCCGAAGATGACGGGCAAACCCATCTCGTCAGCTGAGGCGTTGAGGTCGGCCATGACTTCAGACTGGCCATAAACGACAACGGTTGATCCACCGGTCAAAGCCGAAAAGTCGATGCGGTGAAGGCGGTCGCCCCAGGCGATGTTGGTCCCGGTGTGGACCAGGCCCTCATTTCGCATGCGCTCGCCTATCCCCAGGCTGACCAGCAGGTCCGCCGTCACCTGTTCCAGCACACCGGCTCGGACCCGGCCCGCCACATAGTCGCGGCTCCTTTGCTCCAGCACGACCGAGGCAATGCCCGCCTTGTTCAGCAGATGAGCGAGGAGCAGACCAGCGGGGCCGGCCCCGATGATTGCGACCTGGGTGCGCATAGGGTTCCTCCGATGGCGCCGACCTCAGATCGGGTCGGCTTCCTTTTCTGGGTTGTCCGGATTTTGTTCCCTCGCCCAGATCCGGCCTAGTGAAGCCAGCAAGGGGTCTCGGGCCCGGCTCGAGATATTGCGCAGCAGCAGGGCTTCGTTCTCCTCGATCCGCACTCGGCAGGCGTCGGTCATGCCTGCGCCGGCCGGCGTCAGGATCAGGCCATTCGACCGTCCGTCCACCGGCTGACGATCCAGCAGGCCCCGGGCCTGAAGGCCGCCAGCCAGGGGCGCCATGTTGGCGCGCTTGATAGCCAGCATCCGGCAGATCTGGCTCTGTGTGATTTGGGGATTGGCTTCCACAACCAGCAGGATCGACATCTCGACCATGGTCAGGTCCAGCTCTGACAGGCGCACAGACATATCCGTTTGCATGAAGGCCGCAGCCCGACGCAGCTGGTAGCCCAGATAGCCTTCAAGCGGATGAGCAGCGCGTGTCTTCTTCCCGGAAACCGACATGCTTTTTCTATGCCCAAGGCCGTTGTCGACCGCAATGATGAATGGTATGTCGCATACCAATTAATTGTTATGACACATATCATTAAAAGGGGAGGAAACATGGCGACGGTTTCCATGAGCGTCGGCGGCGCGCCTCATACAACGGGCCGGACTTTTGAACGCAGAAATCCGATGACCGGCGAGGTCGCTACCCAGGCAAGCGCCGCCACATCGCAGGACGCCTCGCGCGCTGCGGATGCGGCTGCCGCCGCCTTTCCCGCCTGGGCCGAGACGGGCCCCAATGCGCGCCGAGCCCTTCTCGGAAAGGCCGCCGTCGCCCTCGAAGCGCGGGCCGATGACTTTGTCGCGGCCATGATGTCGGAAATCGGCGCCACCGAGGGCTGGGCCAGGTTCAACCTGATGCTGGCCGCTGGCATGGTGCGGGAAGCCGCCGCCCTGACCACCCAAATTAGCGGCGAGGTCATTCCGTCTGACAAGCCGGGCTGCATCGCCATGGCCCTTCGGGAGCCCGCCGGGGTCGTGCTGGGCATTGCCCCCTGGAACGCGCCGATCATCCTCGGCGTCCGCGCGATCGCTGTGCCCCTGGCATGCGGCAACACTGTCATCCTCAAGGCTTCGGAAACCTGTCCCCGCACCCACGCCCTGATCATTGACGCCTTTCTCGAGGCTGGCTTCCCCCCCGGCGTGGTCAATCTGGTGACCAATGCGCCGCAGGACGCCGGGGAGGTTGTCGGCGCCCTGATCGACCACCGGGCGGTCCGACGGGTGAATTTCACGGGCTCGACGGCGGTCGGCAAGGTCATTGCCCAGCGGGCGGCCGCAAGCCTCAAGCCGGTTCTGCTGGAACTGGGCGGCAAGGCCCCCCTCATCGTGCTGGAGGACGCTGATCTGGATGAGGCCGTGAAGGCCGCGGCGTTTGGCGCCTTCATGAACCAGGGTCAGATCTGCATGTCCACCGAGCGGATCATTGTTGTGGACGCCGTCGCTGACGATTTCGTGGCGCGGTTCAAAGCCAAGGTCGAGACCCTGGCAGTGGGCGACCCCCGGGAGGGCAAGACCCCTTTGGGCGCGGTGGTCGATCTGAAGACCGTGAATCACGTCAAGGCGCTGGCGGCTGAGGCGGTGGGCGATGGCGCCCGCCTTGTCTGCGGCGGAGGGGCCCAGGGCGTTCTGATGGCGGCGACGGTGGTCGATGGCGTCACGCCGTCCATGCGCCTTTTCCGGGACGAAAGCTTCGGACCCGTGGTCGCCGTGGTGCGGGCCGCCGATGAAGCCCAGGCCATCGCCCTGGCTAATGACACCGAATATGGCCTCTCGGCCTCGGTCTTCACCCGGGATACGGCGCGGGGCCTGCGGGTCGCCCGCCAGATCCAGTCGGGCATCTGCCATGTGAACGGCCCTACGGTTCATGACGAGGCCCAGATGCCGTTCGGCGGGGTCAAGGCGTCGGGCTATGGCCGGTTCGGCGGCAAGGCCGGCATCGAAGCCTTCACCGACCTGCGCTGGGTGACCATCGAGACCCTGCCCGGTCACTTCCCCATCTGAGCCCCGACTTCGAAAGCGAGCGAGACATGGCTGACGATCCCAACGTAGCAACCTACCGCATTGAAAACGGCATTGCCTGGGTGAGCTTCAACCGCCCCGACAAACGCAACTGCATGAGCCCCAACCTCAATCGGCGCATGGGCGAAATCCTGGATGAGATCGAACACCGCGACGATTTCGGCGTCCTGGTGCTGAAAGGCGAAGGCTCGGCCTGGTCAGCGGGCATGGACCTGAAGGAATACTTCCGCGACACCGAAGCCCTCGGTCTTGGCGCCACCCGCAAGGCGCAACGGGAATCCTATGGCTGGTGGCGGCGACTGCGCTGGTACCAGAAGCCGACCATCGCCATGGTCAATGGCTGGTGCTTTGGCGGTGGATATGGCCCTCTCTATGCCTGTGATCTGGCCATTGCCGCGGACGAGGCCCAGTTCGCCCTGTCGGAAATCAATTGGGGCATTCTCCCCGGCGGCGGCGCCACCAAGGTGGTGGTCGACCTCATGCCTATGCGCGACGCCATGTATCACGCCATGACCGGCGAGTTGATCGACGGCAAGAAGGCTGCAGAATGGCGGCTGGTCAATGAGAGCGTGCCCCTGGCCGATCTCGAAACCCGGGTCACCCAGCTGGCCAATGTCCTGCTGGAAAAGAACCCCGTCGCCCTGAAGGCCACCAAGGACGCCATCCGCCGGGTCAAGGAAATGACCTATGACAATGCCGAGGACTATCTGGTCCGGGCGCAGGAAGCGGCCAACTCCTACGACAATGACGGTCGAAAGGAAGGCATCAAGCAGTTCATTGACGACAAGACCTACAAGCCAGGTCTCGGGGTCTATGACCGCACCAAGCAGGTGAAAGGCTAGCCCTGCGCCATGGCCGACCCGGTTGACCATGTTGGATTTCATGCGCGGGCGCAGCCGGGCGAACTGGCGGCGCTCGCCCTGGAGTCCGGCCGATCCTGGTCCTGGGCAGATCTGGATCGCGATATCGGCGCCTGCGTCCGCCTGCTGGTGGAGACCCATGGCGCCCGGCCCGGAGACCGCATCGCCACCTTGGCCCGCAATTGCGTGGAGCTGGTCACCCTTCACCTGGCCTGCGCAAGGGCGGGCCTGATCTATGTTCCCCTGAACTGGCGGCTGGCGGCGGCCGAGATCAAGGTCCTGCTGGAAGACTGCGAACCTCGCCTGCTGCTGGGAGATGCGTCCCTGTCAGCTGTGGGGGTAGGGGGGCTGGATCTGGCCGACTTCAGCGCCAGGATCCAGGCGACGGCGCCCTTGTCCTTGCCGGCGCCGAACCGGGATCAACCCAGCCTGATCCTCTACACTTCTGGGACCTCCGGCCGCCCCAAGGGCGTGCTGCTCAGCGAGCGCAATCTCGACCAGACAGCGCTGAACTTCAGTCTGGTGGGAGAGGTTGACCGACAGAGCAGGGTGCTGATCGACGCACCCATGTTCCATGTGATCGGCCTTGTTACCTCGGTGCGGCCGGCCCTGCTGCAAGGCGGTGTCATCCTGGTGTCGGACGGCTTCCGGCCCGAGCGCACCCTGGCGCGTCTCGGCGATCGCACTCTCGGCGCCACGCACTACTTCTGCGTCCCGCAGATGGCCGCCCAACTGAGGTCTTCTCCCGACTACCGATCCAGCACGCTTCATGGACTGAAGGCCTTGTTCACCGGCGGCGCGCCTCACCCTGCGGCCGACATTCTGGCCATACTTGCCGACGGCGTGCCCATTGCCGACGGCTTTGGCATGAGCGAGGCAGGCACCGTCTTCGGCATGCCGCTGAGCCGGCCGACCATTGCGGCCAAGGCCGGGTCAGTCGGCTTTGGAACCTCCGGCGTTCAGGTGAGGATTGTCGACGCCGCCGATCAGGACTGCCCGTCCGGCGTTCCTGGAGAGGTCCTGCTCAAGGGCGAGAACATCTTTTCCGGCTACTGGCGTCGTCCTGCAGAAACCCGGGCCGCTTTCACGCCGGATGGCTGGTTCCGCACCGGCGACATCGCCCTACGTGATGACGACGGCTTCTATTGGATCGTGGACCGCAAGAAGGACATGTTCATCTCGGGCGGAGAGAACGTCTATCCCGCCGAGGTTGAAGCCGCCCTGGCCGACTATCCTGGCCTCAGGGAATGCGCTGTCGTCGGCGCTCCAGACCCCCAGTGGGGCGAGGTGGGCCATTGCGCCCTGGCAGCCCATCCGGGTCATGACCTGGATATCGACGATCTTCGCGAGCTCTTGCGAGGGCGGCTGGCCCACTACAAGGTTCCGAAGGTTTTCCGCATTGTCGAATCCCTGCCCAGGACCGGGTCCGGCAAGGTCGTCAAATCTGAACTCAAAGCCCTGCTGGGCCTCTGACATAAGCGCGAAAAGCGCAGTGCTCTGGGAGGGGCAACTCGATGACCACGTCCGCCGCCGACAAGTCCACGATCCCCGGTCTCGCTGTCATGACCGTCGCCCTGTGCTGGCTGGTCGCCCTTTGTGAAGGTATGGACCTCCAGGCCGCAGGGGTGGTCGCGGCCAAGCTGGCTCCGGCCTTCAAGCTGGGGCCGGGCCCCATGGGTTGGTTCTTCAGCGCCAGCACGGCGGGCCTGTTGATCGGGGCCGTGATCGGCGGTCGCCTGGCCGACCACTTCGGGCGCAAGCGGGTGTTGATTGGCTCGGTGGTGGTGTTCGGCCTGCTGACTGCGGCGACCGCCATGGCCACCACCTTTCCGGTGTTGCTGACCACGCGTTTCCTGACGGGCCTCGGCCTTGGCGGCGCCTTGCCCAACTTGATCGCCCTGGTCGCCGAAGGGACAGATCCCCGGCGGAAAAACCTTGCGGTCGCGATCATGTATTCGGGCATGCCCTTGGGCGGCGCCTTGGTCAGTCTCGTGACCCTGACGCCCGTCTTGGGATCGACCTGGACATCGGTCTTCTATGTCGCCGGAATCTCGCCTCTGGTTGTGGTCCCCCTGCTGATCCTCTTTCTGCCGGAATCGCGGCAGTTCCTCGAGGTTCGCGAGACGAAGGCCCCTCAGGCGAACTTCATCTCCGCCCTGTTCCATCAGGGCCGCGCCGCGCCTACCCTGTTCCTCTGGGCCAGCTTCTTCTGCACCCTGCTGGTGCTCTATCTGCTGCTCAACTGGCTGCCGACACTGCTGGTCTCCCGTGGCCTGACCAAGCCCGAGGCGGCCAGGGTGCAGCTGTTTTTCAACCTGGTGGGCGCCTTTGCCGCCATGGCAGCGGGCTGGGCCATCGACACGCGCTTCCGGCTGCTGGGCATTGTGGTTACCTTCCTGACCCTCGGCGCAGGCCTGCTCCTTCTGATCACCGTACCGACCTCGCCGGGTTCGGCCCTGCTGATCGGCAGCCTGCTGGGCGCCGCGGCTCTGGCTTCGCAGAGCATCCTCTACGCCGTCGCGCCGGACTGCTATCCGACCGAGGTTCGCGGCCGTGGAGTCGGCGCCGCGGTCAGCGCCGGCCGGTTCGGCTCTATCGCCGGTCCCATTGTCGCGGCCCAATTGCTGGTCGGCGGCCGCAGTCCTGCGGACGTGCTGCAGGCCATGCTGCCCCTGGTGGCCATCGGCTTTGCCTGCACCCTGCTCCTGGGCTGGGCCCGCAGCCGGCAGTTGCGTTGGGACTCAAAGGACTTGCCTGGCTGACAATATCGGATCCAGTTTTCCAGAGATGACTCGACCTCAGACAGCCAGCACCGCTGGCGGTATGAAGTTCTTATGACAATCCATGGGTCGTGGAACGCTCTGGACATGTGCGCGCAGGGTGTTTTCAAAAGCTCAACGCCGCCAGGATATGCCGCTTCGCCCCACGCCGAGGGCACCCAAACGCCACCTGAGACTGCACAGGGCATCCTCCGGCTTCGCCGCCTCAAAGCCCAGTCTCCAACGGGCAGTTTTAGCCGACCGCGGTTCGAAGAGACAATCATTGGGCAGCAGGTCTTCGGGAAACTCCTTGGGCAGGGTCTCACCGGTGGCGAGTCCCGTGAGAAAGCCTGTGAGGTCGCAGTCAAGAACCTCGAAGTCTCCCATGCCCCGATCCCAGACCACGATGCGCCAATCGGCAGGCATGCCCCGGGCAAGCCAGAACAGGTTGTCGCCATTGTCGGTGCCGCCGAAATAGATAAGTCCACCGGGACTTGGCCAATATGGAAAGGGAGTTTCTTCGTAATTCTGAAGAAGTTTATGTATCAGATGAATATTGGCGACGAGCCGAACATTCGGATTCCAGGAACTCGGGACATTAATACTCAGAAATCCCATGAAGTAGCCGCTGCCATATAGGCTAATGAAATCTTTGTAGTCTTCAGGTAGTGGCGTGCCGAGTTCGGCTTCGATCGGTTCCCAGGGGCCGGTGAAGGCGTCAAAGGGTGAGGCTGGCGGCGGAACGGCCAGTACAAGCGCCTCAATGGTCATCGGCGACGCCCTGCAGGGTTTTGAATAATGCGAGGCGCAGGCATGCGACGAGACCCCGGCGCCGCTAACAGGATGTAAGCGGGTGGCAGAACGCCCTTGTGATAGATTGGTGTGGCAGAATATTCGATGACTTCGCCAGATCGCACTCGACGCGCGACCTCATTTTCAAAACCCGACATCTGCGGGTAATTGGCCCCTTTATGCGTCATGGTGACAAGATTGCGAGAGTCCTTTCCAGACCCTCCAAGTTGCTTGGCAAGAAGATGTCCCCTGGCCTTCTTATAATTGTCCCTATTGTCCCTATTGCCCTGATAGCCCGGCGGCGTGCGTCGCCAGTACGCTTTCGAACCAGTGCCAAGCATTGGCTTTGTGAGGGTTGCGGTAACCCCTGTCGCCTGCCCAATTTCGTTCGTCCGCCTGTACCTGATTTGTTGCCGCCTTACTGAAGGTGGTTCGTACTGAGGACGCTGGAAGGAAGACCGACTTCTAACATTTGCAACTTTGGGTCCACCGACCATGATCGCCGTGTCAAGAGTGCCGCCCGCCACTAAAGCACGGTCGCGGACTCCGGATGAAGCATTTGCAAGTGTGGCGATATCGTAGGCCAGACTGCCCAGAGGATGGTCGACCATGAAACTTACGCGTTCAATGCTTCGTCTAAGTTGTGCGCGCTGTTGGGGTGATAGCTCTGGAAAATCGACAGGAACCAGCATATTTGCGTGACCGTCGTCGACTCCTCGATATGTTCTACCGCCGATTGAAACCTGTGATATGGCCCGCGGAGTATTGCGGAGGGTATCGAGAGTGGAGAGACGCGGGACTGGCCCCGCAAATATGGAAGGCGGAATTTTGGCGGCAACACCATCGGTGTGAAGCTGCTTAAGCCGCTCCCGTCCCATCATTGTGTCATATTGTTCGCCGGCCAGATCTGGTACGGACCGGGGTTTACCCTTTGGCATCTGCGCCACTTAGCACCTCTTCGTCATGATCATTTCCGAAACGCCGACGCGAAGCCAATGCATCCCGAATGCCGAGCATTTTGCATAGTTCTCGCAAAAATAGAACAAAACAGAACAAAAAAAGAACATATTCCCACGGCTAACGTCGGTAATTTTTCACCGACAGTTGAGACACCTCGACCCTTGGGGACCGGCACAGCTGTCAGCGGCACGTCACCTATCCGGAAAAATGCGACATCAGTCTCCGTGCTGCCAAGGCAGAGACAGGCCGTATCCCGCCTGATAGTTTTCCCGGGGTCAGCTTTTGGCTTCGAGGACCTGCCGCACATGGCCAATATTGTCGCAATCGGCGAGTGCATGGTGGAATTGAGCCTTCTTGGAGATGGCGCAGCAGGTCTTGGCTATGCCGGAGATGTTTTCAACACAGCGGTCTATCTCAGTCGGTTTGGTGACCATGTGGACTTTGTCTCCGCCGTCGGAAGCGACGATCCCTTCAGCCAGGACATTCTGAATAGACTTGCGCAAGAGGGCGTCTCTGCGTCCCTGGTCGCGGAAGTCGACGGAAAACTCCCCGGCCTCTATGCCATTGCACGCGACGCCGATGGCGAACGGCGGTTCTTCTACTGGCGAGAGCAGTCACCCTTTCGGCAGATGTTCGACCGGGGGGATTTTGATCGCATCAGGTCGGCGCTGGTCGCCTCAGACCTGATCTTTCTTTCCGGCATTACTCAGGCGGTGATTGGCGAAGCCGGTCGGCGGAATCTGCATGCCTTGCTGGCAGATGCGAAGTCTATGGGCGTTCAGATTGCCTTTGATCCCAATTATCGCCCGCGGCTTTGGGGCTCCCCAGCCTCGGCGCGTCAGGTCATGGAGGAAATTGCGCCCTATTGCAGCCTGATTTCGGCTAGCCAACCCGACCTTGATGCCATGTGCGGGGCCGATGCCTCCACAGTGCTCGGCGACTGGGCGAACTGTGGCGTAGAGGTCGTGAAACGCCATGAGGACCGCACGGTCGAGGTTTTCCTGGACGGACATGTCTATCGTCTACCGGCCCCAGAGGGCGTGCGCGCGACAGACACCACGGGCGCAGGCGACAGTTTCAATGCTGGATACATTTCGGCGCGCTTGAGCGGCCAGGGCCCGGAGGCTTCGGTGGCGGCAGGCCGGCATATTTCCGCAGCTGTGGTTCAGCACTTCGGCGCGATCATATCTGTTGAAGATATGCCCCGGCCCTAGTCCGATCCTTACCGGAAGGCCAAATCGGTTTCAGGCCAATCGTGACGCTTCTCGGGCCAGGTCCTCGATGCGTCTCCAGTCGCCATCCTTCACCGCATCGCTAGGCGCAACCCAACTGCCGCCGACACAGACCACATTGGGCTGTGCCAGATAGTCCGGCGCATTGGCCAGGGTGACCCCGCCAGTTGGACAGAATTTCGCCTGGGCAAAGGGGCTGGCAAAGGCCTTCAGGGCCCCTGTTCCGCCGACAATATTGGCCGGGAAGAGTTTGAAATGATCATAGCCCAGGGCAAGGCCCGCCATCAGCTCCGTAGCCGTCGCAATGCCTGGCAGAAGGGGAACTTCGCTATCGGTGAAACTGTGACTCTCAATCAGCCCAGGGCTGACGGCAAACCGGGCACCGGCCTTTTCGACGGCGTCGAGCATATGGCGGTTCAGCACCGTTCCGGCTCCCACCTCACAGCCCTCGACCTCGCCGGCAATGCGTTCGATACAGGCTAGGGCGGCAGGGGTGCGCAGGGTGACTTCCAGGGCGTAGAGGCCGCCCGCCACCAGCGCCCTAGCCAGGGGAACGGCCTGGGCCAGATCCTCGATGATCAGCACAGGGACGACGGGAGCCAGGGCGAGGATTTCAGATAGGGATTTCATGTTTGAAGGCAAGGTCTCGAGCACGTCTTACCCAAGCGCGGGCAGGACCCATAACCCCTGACTATCATGTCAGTTCAAATCCCCCAAAGCCGCTGTCCATCTTCGTCCATCCGCCCTATTGCGATGAAATACTGGCCCTGAATTCACGGCGGGCCAACTCCTCGCGTTCAGCGGGGGAGGGGTCGCTCAGCCTTTCAAGGGTCACAGAGTGGATTTTCGCAGTGCACTCATAGATGTGCGGGTAGGGGCCAACCGGGGCGCCCGTATCCAGCCCGACGTCGAAGGTCTCCCCACTCATGGAAAAGACCACGGGGATGGTCCGTTCCAAACGTGCCGAACCCACCCTTGCCCCATCGACGATGAGTGTCAGGTCGCCGCCTGCCCCCAGACCCCCGTCATAGGCAAAGCCAACCTCCAGCACATGTTCACCTGGCCCCAGCGGGGTGCTTGAGGAGGCGAAGGTCAGATCGCGGCCCAGATAGTTGTAGAGGAAATGCGGCACCCCAAGGTCGTCGAGATAGAGGCTCCATCCCGCCATATTGCCGCCCTGGCAGGCGATGACCCCGTGGGCCGGTCCCTGCAGTCCAACCTCGATGCGTGCAATAATGCGGTAGGAACAGTTCTTGAGGTTCACCACCACGGGTTCGGGAATTCGCACATGGGCCTTGGTATAGGTAACAGAGCTCACCTGTCCGAGTGCTGAGGGGACGGCGAGACCCGGATCGCGGCGGCGGGAGGGATCTCGCATGGGATAGACGCCATTGCGGCGGGCCTCGACGTCGAACAGGGCCTGAAGTTCCGCCAGCTTCTCCGGGAACTGCGCCGACAGGTCATGACCCTGGGAGAAGTCCTCGGCGATGTTATAGAGCTCCCAACGCTCCTGGGGGCCGTCGAACGCCATTGAGGCAAAGCGGAGCCACGGCACCCGACCATGAAAGCAGGAGGCCATCCAGCCATCGTGGTAGATGGCCCGATTGCCCAGAATTTCGAAATACTGCGTCGTGCGAGCGCTGGCGGCGGACGCGTCGTCGAAGCTGTAGGTCAGGGCCACGCCATCCATTGGCTGTTGGTCGACCCCGTTCACCCGAGCAGGTGGCGCGATGCCCGCCGCCGCCAGGAGGGTCGGGGCAATGTCGATCACATGGTGGAACTGTGAGCGCAGTTCGCCCTGGTGCGAAATCGTCGCGGGCCAACTCAGGGCCATGGCATTGCGCGTGCCGCCGAAATGCGAGGCGACCTGTTTCATCCATTGGAATGGGGCGTCCAGGGACCAGGCCCAGCCGACATTGAAATGGTTCTCGCATCGGGCGGTACCGAAGTCGTCCATGTGGGCGAGGAGCCATTCTGGATCCTCTGGCAAGCCGTTCTGGAAAGAAGGTGCAGCCCAGGCACCGTTCAGTGTGCCTTCAGCCGAAGCACCGTTATCGCCGGTGATGTAGATCACTAGGGTGTTATCTGCCTGGCCACTGGTCTCGAGGACCTGCAGCAGGCGGGCAATGTGGTGATCTGTGTGGGCCAGGAAACCGGCAAAGGTTTCCATGAGCCGGCGCGCCACCGGCTTATAGCGATCGGGATAGTCCTCCCATGCCGGAATTTCTGCCGGGCGCGGGGTCAGCTTCGTTCCCGGGGGAATGACCCCCATGGCCAGTTGCCGATCGAAAATCTCCTGGCGCAGGACATCCCAGCCCCCATCAAACTGACCGGCAAAGCGGTCGATCCAGGCCTTGGGTGCATGGTGGGGCGTATGAACCGCCGGTGTTGGCAGATAGAGGAAGAAGGGCCGATCGGGGGCGGTAGCGCGAACGCGCTCCACCCAGGCAATGGATTGATCGACCAGGTCCTCGGTCAGGTGATAGTCGGGCTTGCCGCGATAGGGGAAGATCGGTCTCGTCTGATCATAGACCGGCGGCTCCCACTGGGACGCTTCAGCGTTGATAATGCCGTAGAACGTCTCGAAACCCATACCGGTTGGCCACCGGTCGAACGGGCCGGCGGGTCCCTGCTCCCAGGTGGGGGTCAGGTGCCACTTGCCGAAACATCCCGTGGCATAGCCGTTCTGGCGCAGAATCTCAGCAACGGTGGCCGAGGACTTGGGGATCACACTGTCATAGCCGGGAAAACTGTTTGCACCCTCTGGTATCCCGCCCATGTGCACGGCGTGGTGATTACGCCCGGTGAGCAGGGCTGCGCGGGTTGGCGAGCACAGAGCTGTCGTGTGGAACTGGTTGTAACGCAGGCCAGCGGCGGCCACGGCGTCGAGCCCTGGCGTCGGCACCGGCCCGCCGAATGTCCCGAAGGAGCCAAAGCCGACGTCGTCAAGCATGATCAGGACAATGTTCGGCGCGTTTTTCGGCGCACCATCGGCCTGAAGCGGCGAGGACGTGGAGTCGGCGATCAACCGCGCGATATGACCCTGGAAGGGGCTTGGTGTTCGCGGAAGCTCGCCACCGCTCATGAGCTGGCCGTCAGGCCGGGAATGTCGAAGGCAGCCAGGGCTGCCAATGCGCCCTGGGTGTCACCTTCAAGCGTGGCTAAGCCTTCGCGAATGGCGGCGTAGAGCGTTCCCTCGCCGCCTAGTATCCGGGTCAGCTCGCCATAAGCGATACGAAGGGTCGCCGCAGCACCGATACCGTCAGTGGCCACAGAGACCCAATTACGGACGTGCAGGCCTGCCTGCGGCGCGTCGGTGAAGGCGAAAGCCAGGTGATGGTCGATGCCGCGCGCCCGCTCTGGATCCAACAGGACGCGCAGTTGCTGCAGGCATTGGCGGGGGGGCAGGGCGGCCAGGACTGGCGCGCGCAGGCGATGCTCGCGCAGGCGCGAT
>CAITHQ010000112.1 GCA_903892305.1 uncultured Alphaproteobacteria bacterium | reverse complement strand
GCTAGCGGCCTTGGTGGTCGGGGCCAATGATCTTGCCAAGGAAATGCGGTGCAGGCCTGGCATCTCAAGAACACCCCTGCTCAATGCCCTTAGCCTGACAGTCATGGCCGGGAGAGCCCATGGACTGAGCGTCATCGACGCAGTCTTTAATGACATTGCCGACCTTGCGGGTCTTGAGCTGCAATGCCTGCAAGGTCTTGAATTCGGCTTTGATGGAAAAAGCCTGATCCATCCCAGTCAAATCGATGCCGCCAACCGCATCTTCGCCCCGGACCCCGCAGAGGTGGCCTGGGCTCGGCAGATCGTCGTCGCCTTCGAATTGCCTGAAAACGCTGCGAAGGGCGTCTTCAAACTTGAGGGACGTATGGTCGAGCGCTTGCATCTGGACGAAGCCCTGCGACTGATCGCGCAAGCCGAGACGATTGCCGCGCGATGAGACTGGTGTGGCTATCACTTTATGTCGTGGCCTCAATGAGTGGGGTGGCCATGGCCCAAGAGGTCGACCCCATTGGCGACCTACTGAGCCCGGCGACAAAGCCAGTGGTTACGCCACCGACCTCTCCGCAAATCCCAGAGCCGATTTCCGCGCCGATTTCCGCGCCGTCTCCGCGACCTTCGCCGAAACCCGAACCCCAAACCCAGTCTGGGTCGCCGGTCCATATTGAAGAACTTGGCAGAACCCCTGACGCCCCGCCGACCCCTTCTGACCTGAATTATGAAAGCCGGATCAGGTCGACCTTTAATGCCGCCCAAGGCATGCAGGGTCCGCTAGATGGACACTGGGTTCTCAAGGTCAATGGAACAGAAGCCTATGACCTTCAGTTGGTAGACAAGGGGCAAGGAAACCTAGAAGGCGCTTGGCGCGACCCCAGTCGACCAGGAGCCCTGGACTCCAACGGCTTTATTGACGAGATCCAAAATATCGCGGGCCATCTAACCCTCAAATTCAAGCCAAGGCGCAACGGCACCGAGATGATCGAAGCCGTGTTTGAGGCCGCAGGGTATGGGCAATGGTCTGGGGGCATGATTGTCGGCGGAGAGCGACGGTCTGCGACCCTGTCCCGGAATTAGAAGGCAAGGGCGCCCTGTGCTGCCCGTATGGCCTTGCTGATCTGGTCTTGCGTCATGGGTTCAGCCACCCCGACCCCCCAGACGGGACCTGGCCAGGCCGCATCTCCCGACCGCCGCCCAACCATATGGACGTGCAACTGAGGCGTGAGGTTTCCCAAGGCCCCGATATTGAGTTTTTCCACAGCCAGACCCAGGACCTGCCCCACAGCCCGCACCGCAGGACCGCAGGCAACAATCTCGCGCATCAACTGCGCCTGATCGGCGGGCGATAGATCCTCAATTTCCCGCAAGGCCGGTTGTTTTGGAATGAGGATCAGCCAGGGCCACCTAAGGTCGAGCTGCAGGCGAATATGAGACAGAGGGGCCTCAACCACGGCGGCGGAGCCGACCTCAAAAGCAGGGTCAATGACGAACATGGCCTTTTTGACCACAAGTCGACGTGAGAAACAAAGTGTCGACAGCATTGCAGCCCGCCTCGGTTTTAGGTTAGGGACCGCCAATACTCTTTCAATCTTCCAACCAAACGGGAGCTTCGGCCATGGCCACTAAGACACCCCTTCGCGTGGCGGTTACCGGCGCAGCGGGCAATATCGGCTATGCCCTGCTGTTCCGTATCGCGTCCGGCGAAATGTTCGGCAAGGATCAGCCGGTCATCCTGCAGCTTCTGGAAATCCCAGTTGAGGGCCCGCAGAAGGCGCTGAAGGGGGTGGCCATGGAACTGGAAGACTGCGCCTTCCCCCTGCTGCAAGACATGGTTTTGACCGGCGAAGCCGACGTGGCCTTCAAGGACGCTAACTGGTGTCTGCTGGTGGGGTCCAAGCCCCGCGGCCCCGGCATGGAGCGCGCAGACCTTTTGAAGGATAACGGCAAGATTTTCATCGCCCAGGGTAAGTCGATCGACGCTGTCGCCGCTGATGACGCCCGTGTCGCCGTGGTGGGCAATCCCTGCAACACAAATGTCATGATCGCCGCAGCCCAGGCCAAGCGTCTGACCGCTGATCGCTTCACCGCCATGGTGCGTTTGGATGAGAACCGCGGCCGTGCCCAGCTGGCCAAGAAGGCTGGGGTTTCGATCAATGAGGTTAGCGACCTCTTTATCTACGGCAACCACTCCCCGACCATGTTCGCCGACTTCACCCACGCCAAGATTGGCGGCAAGCCAGCCGCTGATGTGATCGGTGACGAAGCCTGGCTGAAAAACGACTTCTTGCCCACGGTCGGCAAGCGCGGCGCAGCCATCATCGAGGCCCGTGGCCTGAGTTCAGCCGCCTCCGCGGCCAACGCCCTTGTGGACCATGTTCGCGATCTGACAACGGTGGGCGCCGTTCATTCCGTGGCGGTGGAAAGCCAGGGCCGTTATGGCTTTGCGCCGGGCGTCTGGGCCGGCATGCCCGTCAAGACAACAGCCAAGGGATATGACGTTCTGACCGGCTATGAGATGGACGACTTCGCCAAGAGCAAGATTGCCCTGACCAATGATGAACTGGTCGGTGAACGCGAGACCATCAAGGACATGCTCTAAGCCCTCATGGGCACCGGGTTTTAGAACCAGCCTTTTTCCCGAAGGATTTTGGCATAGGTTCGACTGACCGGCGCCTTTTGGCCGTTCTTCAAGGTGAGGACAGCGCGGCCGTCGCCACGCTCGACGTCGGCGACGCCATCCCGGGCGACCCACCAGGACCGGTGACTCTGCTCGCCCTCGAGCCCTGCCAACTCTTCAATGGCATCGCTTAGACGCAGCAGGATCAGCTCCTGTCCCTTCGACGTATGCAGGCGTAGATAATGGTCTTCAGCCTCGACGGCCCAGATCTCCGCGCCCCTCAGTTTGAGCGGCAGGCGTTCTAGAAAACGCAGCGGGGCAGGCTCCAGAAGCGTTTGATCCGTCTTCGCAGCCTTTGCAGCCTTGGCCTGATGGTTGAGCGCTGGGGCGATGACGCTCATGGTGAGGCAGACCACGAGGACCACTGGATAGTCCTGCAAAAAATCCCGAGTGAAGTATAGGCGACCTTGGGTCATCCAATCCATGCCCACGATGACGCCAGTCATGGGGAGCGATTGTATCAGTCCGCCGACAAAGCCCCGCGCCATGGGCCGATTTATAAGCCCTGGAATCAAACCCGCTGTGGCGTAGGTAGCCATGCCACTGCCGGCCCCGATCAAGGCAATGGCCGTGAGGATTCCAGATCTCATCAAAAATGGCACATCGCCTGTGCCGAAGGCACCAACCACCGCCAGGAAGAGGCCGATCATCACGGCGCCGATTAATGTGCGGCGAATGGCCTGACCATCAAGATCCTGCATCGGCGAAGCGCCAACGGCGGAAGCCTGCGATTTACGCATGGCGTCCGTCATTCCACGAAACCGCAATATCCAACGCTCAAGTCTGCCTCCAAGCTGTCATCCAACATGCAGCCCACACTTAGGGAGATATAGGATGTCAGAGGTTTCGCAAACGCCAGCGCCATTCAAACTCAATACGACACAGCAGACCTTCATCACCACTGTCGTCATCTGCATGATTGTCGGAGTCGCCATTTACCCTTTTGCGAAGGGCATTCTCTACCTCGCCAGCCATGCTCATCCGCACGTTTTGGACTTAGCGCGGTTTCAGAGGTTGAGCCCACAGATCAAACTTCACCTTTTGGCGGCCTTGACCGCAGTCGTTCTAGGTTCTGGCCTGATGGTTATTCGAAAGGGTCAGACCTTTCATAGGATCGCCGGTTGGACTTGGGTTGGTCTGGTATCTGTCGTGGCGGTGTCTTCGATCTTCATAACCACTCTGAATCCCGGCCACTGGTCGCTTCTTCACCTGTTCACGGGTTGGACTCTGATCGTGCTACCCCTCGGTATGTTCGCCGCCAGACGCCGGAACCTCGCCCGGCACCGTAAGACTATGATGGGCCTATTCTACGGCGGCTTCGTGATAAACGGATTCATAGCTATGATCCCTGGAAGAACGGTCTGGCATCTCTTCTTCGGCTAACCGCCTCGCTTCGGCCATGATCTAGGGTCAAGCGGAGCCATAGCGTTATGGCCGACTATATATTTCACGATCCGACGGGCCGCAGGGCCAAGCGTGCTGGCATGGTGGGCGGTCTCGCCGTGGCCTTTGCTGCGCTCATGGTCGCGGCCTTTTTCGCCACCCTAGCCTTTTCGCCGGTCCTGCCGATCCTGCGGCTAAAGGACCCGCGCATTCTTATCGCGCTTCATCAGGAAACCGCCCATAGGCTGAAGCGCGGCAAGCCGGCCTGGTCGCAAATTCCCCGCCCCAGGGTCACGCCCCACGCCAGTACGGTGGGCGTAGCCAGACCTCTGACGGTTGGGTTCTATGTCTCTTGGGATGAGAGTTCGCGGGCCTCTTTGGCGCGCAATGTCGATCAGCTGGATGTGGTGGCACCGCAGTGGATTTCGCTCTCCTCGCCCAAGGGCGATGTTGACCTTACTGCAGACCCTCGAGCCGAAGCCGTAATTGCCGGGGCGAAACACCGTCCAGCCCTGCTGCCTGTGATCCACAATGCCAAAAATGCGGTTTGGAATGGACCCATGGCGGACGCCGTGGTCTTGAGCCCTGCCGCGCGAAAGGCCCTCATCGACCACCTGGTCACCCTGGCTCAGTCTCGCGGCTATGCCGGCTATATCTTTGACCTTGAAAACCTCTCACCCAAGGGCGCTGCCGCCTATCCCCAATTCATAGCTCAAGCCAAGGCGGCCCTGGCCCCGTTCAAACGCGAAATCTGGCTGACGGCACCGATCGATGATGAAGCTTGGCCCTTGAAAAAGCTGCAGGACGCCGCCGATGTCTTGGTGCTCATGGCCTATGACGAGCATTATGGGACGGGAGATCCCGGTCCCCCGGCTAGCCAGTCCTGGTTTCAATCCTATGTGGCCTCGGCCATGGGTAAGCTGGACCCTCAGAAGACCATTTTGGCGCTAGGTGCCTATGGCTATGATTGGGCTCTACCGTCGAAATGGGACCCAAAGGGTGGCGCTGGCGCGGTGACATTCAATGAGGCGACCCAGATCGCCCACGATTCAGAAGCCCCGGTGACCCTTGATCCGGTCGCCCTGAATTCCACCTATGCTTATGAGGATGAAACGGGTCGGAAACACAGCGTTTGGTTTCTGGATGCCGTGACCATGTTTAACGAAATCAAGGTCTCCGACGCCTTTCGACCCTTAGGCTACGCCCTCTGGCGGCTCGGCTCTGAGGACCCCGGTGTCTGGACAGTCTTGCCCCACACCTTTGGCCAAGCCAGTTCCAATGGCCTTTCGGTGCTGACCTCTGGACAGGATGTTGACTTTGACGGGACCGGCGAGGTCCTCAAGGTCACGGCGACTCCCACTGCGGGTCGTCGGAGTTTTAAGCTTGATCCGACCTCAGGGCTGATTTCCCAAGCGGCCTATGAGCAGATGCCGACCTCCTATGTGATCCAGCGGTATGGTGCCCATCCGGGGTGGGTGGCGATCACCTTTGACGATGGTCCTGACAGCCGTTGGACACCCAAAATCCTGAAAATCCTGAAGGAAAAGCAGGCTCCCGCCACCTTCTTCGTGCTTGGCCAGAACATGGCGCGCTTTCCAAGCTTGGTTCAGCGGGAGGTCGACCAGGGTGAGATGGTCGGCAGCCATACCTGGACTCACCCAAATATCAGTGAGACAGCGCCAGCCCAGACCAATGTCGAGCTGAACGCCACACAGCGCCTGTTCGAAACCTTGACCGGCCACTCTATGCGGCTGTTCCGCCCCCCCTTCTTTGGCGATGCTGAACCGTCGACGCCCAAAGAGGTCGCCCCCCTGTTAGAAGCCGAAAAGCGTGGTTATCTGACGGTTGGCCTTCGTATTGATCCTGATGACTGGAAGAAGCCTGATCCCAAGGCCATTGTGGCAACCACGCTCTCGCGATTGGCCGATCGAGGACCGCGGGCAGGGCAGGTGGTCCTGCTGCATGACTCTGGGGGAGATCGCAGTCGTACGGTTCAAGCGCTTCCGGTGCTCATAGATCAACTGCGAGCCCATGGTTACACCCTGGTCAGCGTCGATCAATTGGCGGGTATGAGCCGCGATCAAGCCCTGCCCCTGACCAAACGTGGCTCCTTAGACCTGCTTTTGGACCGCATGGGATTTGGATTTTTCCATGGCTTGGAGGTTGCCTTAAGCTGGCTGTTCCTGATCGCCATCGTCTTGGGCGTTGCTCGCATCCTAGTCCTGGGCGTCCTGGCGCTCGTGCATCGTGCAACCATCGAAAAGCGCACGCCCCCCCTGGTGAATGCTCCAGACGGTCCGAGGGTCAGCGTGCTGATTCCCTGTTTCAACGAGCAAAAGGTCATTGTTGCTTCGGTCAATCGCATCTTGGCCTCGCGCTGGGCCAATCTTGAGGTCATCGTCCTCGACGACGGCTCCAAGGACGACACGTCGAAATTGGTCTCCGAGGCCTTTTCCACAGATCCCCGGGTCACGCTCATGACCATGGAAAATGGCGGCAAGGCGCGGGCTTTGAATCGAGGTCTGGAGCTAGCGACCGGTGACATCATCGTCGCCCTGGATGCCGACACGCTCTTCCCGCCAGATACGATCGCCATGTTGGCCCGCTGGTTTGCAGACCCAAGGGTCGGCGCAGTGGCCGGGAATGCCATTGTTGGAAATCGCGTCAATCTGGTGACCCGCTGGCAGGCCCTGGAATATGTCACAGCCCAGAACCTTGAGCGTCGGGCACTGGCGGCGCTAGGCGCGGTCACGGTGGTGCCCGGTGCTGTCGGTGCTTGGCGGAAGTCTGCCTTAATGGCCCTGGGTGGATATCCCCCAGAGACCCTGGCAGAGGATCAAGATCTCACCCTCTCCGTCCAACTGGCGGGTTGGCGGGTTGAATTTGACCCTGAGGCGCGAGCCTATACCGAGGCCCCAGATACGGTCGAAGGTTTGCTGAAGCAGAGGTTTCGATGGTCTTTCGGCACTTTACAATGTCTGTGGAAGCACAGATCAGCCTTGTTTTCCCTTAAGCGCCCGATTCTTGGCTTTATCGCCCTACCGCAGATTTGGCTGTTCCAGATCTTTCTCACGGCCTTGGCACCCTTGGTCGATCTGGCCGTTATCTGGGGCATAGTCTCAAGCCTCTATGGTCGGCTGTCCCACCCTGTGGAGTGGTCGCCAGACAATCTCTGGCATCCTCTGTTCTATTGGGCCGCCTTCATTTTCCTCGACCTCTCAGCCGGCGCGCTGGGTATGGCCCTGGAGCGCAGGGCACCCTGGCGGGACCTGGCCTGGTTGCCAGCTCAGAGGTTCGGTTACCGCCAGCTGATGTATTATGTGGTTCTGAAATCCATAGACTCAGCCATCAGAGGCGCCCGGGTCGGCTGGGGTAGATTAGAGCGGCGCGGAACCGTGGGCGTGGATCAGGCACAGTAGCCTGTCCTAGGACACAGGCGAATTCTTCGCGCAATCGGTGAAAAACACCCGCTTACAGCGGTTGCCACCTTACGGCGTGGCGCCCTATAAGCCGTCCCACTCGCCGATTGGGCGGGCCCTCAGACCGACGCGTTCTGCGACCTCATGAACATACACGAACATCAAGCTAAGGCCGTCCTCTCCGAGTTCGGCGTCGCCGTTCCTCGCGGCTATCCCGCATTCACCGTTGAAGAGGCGCGCAAGGCCGCCGAACAACTGGGTGGTCCTGTCTATGTGGTGAAATCACAGATCCACGCAGGCGGCCGTGGCAAGGGCCGCTTTGACGGCCTGGGCGAAGACGCCAAGGGCGGCGTCCGCGTGGTCAAATCCGTCGATGACGTGGCAACCAATGCCGCCGAAATGCTCGGTCGGGTTCTGGTGACTCACCAGACCGGTCCCAAGGGCAAGCAGGTCAACCGCCTCTACATCGAAGAAGGCGCAGCCATCGCCAAAGAATTCTACCTGTCCCTGCTGGTCGACCGCGAAACCAGCTGGGTCTCGGTGGTCGCTTCCACCGAGGGTGGCATGGACATTGAAACCGTCGCTCATGACACGCCAGAAAAGATCATCACCTTCAGCATTGATCCTGCGACCGGCGTTTGGCCTTTCCATGGTCGGACCCTGTCCAAGGCTCTGGGCCTCAGCGGTGACCTCGCCAAGCAGGCCGCCAAGCTGCTGGGTCAGCTCTATACGGCCTTCGTCGCCAAAGACATGGCCATGCTGGAAATCAACCCGCTGATCGTCACCGAGGACGAGCAACTCCGTGTCCTGGACGCCAAGGTCTCCTTCGATTCCAATGCCCTTTACCGGCATCCGGAAATCGTCGTCCTGCGCGACGAGAGCGAAGAAGACCCTAAGGAAATCGAAGCCTCCAAGTTTGACCTGTCCTATATCGCCCTGGACGGCGAAATCGGCTGCATGGTCAACGGTGCTGGTCTGGCCATGGCCACGATGGACATCATCAAGCTCTATGGCGCAGAGCCCGCCAACTTCCTCGATGTCGGCGGTGGTGCTGACGAGGCCAAGGTGACGGCGGCCTTCAAGATCATCATGGCCGATCCCAATGTGAAGGGGATTCTGGTCAATATCTTTGGCGGTATCGCCCGTTGCGACATCCTGGCCAACGGCGTGGTCAACGCCGTTAAGCAGGTTGGCCTGACCGTGCCCCTGGTTGTGCGCCTCGAAGGCACCAATGCAGAACTGGGCAAGAAAATCATCAATGAGAGTGGCCTCAACGTCATCGCGGCCAACGACCTCAGCGACGGTGCCGAAAAGATTGTGAAAGCCGTGCGGGAGCTCGCCTAATGTCCATCCTGATTGGCAAAGAAACCCGCGTCATCTGCCAAGGCATTACCGGTGCCCAGGGCACCTTCCACTCCGAACAAGCCATAGCTTATGGCACCAAGATGGTCGGCGGCGTGACTCCCGGCAAGGGCGGCGCCACCCATGTGGGCCTGCCCGTATTTAACACGGTGGACGAGGCCGTCCGGCAGACCGGCGCAGACGCCAGCGTGATCTATGTGCCGCCAGCCTTTGCGGCTGACTCGATCCTCGAAGCCATCGATGCTGAAATTCCCTTGGTTATCTGCATTACCGAAGGCATTCCGGTTGCAGACATGATCAAGGTCAAGCGCGCCCTTTCGGGTTCCAAGACCCGCCTGATCGGACCCAACTGCCCAGGTGTCTTGACGCCTGAGGCCTGCAAGATCGGAATTATGCCCGGCAATATCTTCAGGAAGGGCTCCGTTGGCGTGGTTTCGCGCTCCGGCACCTTGACCTATGAGGCGGTTTTCCAGACCACCCAGGTGGGCCTGGGGCAGAGCACCGCCGTCGGCATTGGTGGCGATCCGGTCAAGGGCACTGAGTTCATCGACATGCTCGACCTGTTCCTCAAGGATCCTGAGACCGAATCGATCATCATGATCGGTGAAATCGGTGGATCTGCTGAAGAAGATGCTGCGGAGTTCATAAAGAATTCAGCAACTAAGAAGCCTATGGTTGGGTTCATTGCTGGACGTACTGCGCCCCCTGGTCGGCGCATGGGTCATGCTGGAGCAATCATCTCAGGCGGCAAAGGTGGCGCTGAAGACAAGATTGCAGCGATGGAGGCAGCGGGCATCCGCGTATCTCCTTCGCCGGCGAAGCTTGGCGAAACCCTACTCGACGTCCTTAAAGGGCGTTGAGGACAACATAACCCTAGGGCGGTCCGCGCTCAGCTTTCCTGCTCCGCGGCCCCCCTCTGGAAGCGGACGACATGGCGGACGACGCAGGCATTATCAACGATATCATGACCGAGACCTCGTTTCTCTACGGGGGCAATGCGGGTTTCGTTGAAGACCTCTACGCAAAATGGGCGACGGACCCGAATTCGGTCGAGCCCTCCTGGCGGGCCTTTTTCCAGTCCCTGCCAGACCGGCTGGATGAAGCCAAGGCGGCGGCGAAACGCCCCGCCTGGACAGCACATTCGGCTCCGGCCCCGCGCCCAGACTGGCTCTCGGCCATGGATGGTATGTGGCCTGCAGTCGATGCCAAGCTCGGCACTAAGATCGCCGAGCGTGCGATCGTGGCTGAGCCGGCGCCCTCCGCCGAAGCTCTTCGTGCCGCAACTCTCGACTCCCTGCGGGCCGTGATGATGATCCGCGCCTACCGCATGCGCGGTCACCTGCGTGCGAAACTTGATCCCTTGGGCATTGCCTATCCCGAAGGCGACGCGACCGAGTTGGACCCGTCATCCTATGGCTTTACCGAAAGCGACTATGATCGGCCGATCTTCCTGGATCACATTCTGGGCTTAGAGACCGCGACGGTCAGTGAAATTCTTGCCATCCTGCGTCGGACCTATTGCTCAGACATCGGCGTGCAGTACATGCACATTTCCGATCCCCAGCAAAAGGCCTGGATGCAGCAGAGGATCGAAGGCCGCGACAAGGACATCAACTTCACCAAGCAGGGCAAGATTGCCATTCTTAAGAAGCTGATCGAGACCGAAGGCTTCGAGAAGTTTCTGGCAAAGCGCTTCCCCGGTACCAAGCGGTTCGGACTCGATGGTGGTGAAGCTGCGGTTCCGGCCCTGGAGCAGATCATTAAGCGCGGCGGGGCGCTGGGCGTCCGTGACATTATTATTGGCATGCCGCACCGGGGCCGCTTGAACGTCTTGGCCGCTGTGATGGCCAAGCCCTATCATGTGATTTTCCACGAATTCCAGGGCGGTACCTCCCTGCCTTCCGACGTCGAAGGGTCCGGCGATGTGAAGTATCACATGGGGGCCAGCTCGGATCGTAGCTTCGATGACAATTCCGTCCACCTGTCCCTGACCGCTAATCCCTCACACCTGGAAATCGTCAATCCGGTGGTTCTGGGAAAGGCCAGGGCCAAACAAGCCTTTGCCCTGCGCGAAACCGCAGAGGCCGGTCGCCATCATGTCCTGCCCCTGCTGATGCACGGTGATGCTGCCTTTGCCGGTCAGGGCGTGGTCGCTGAATGCTTCGCCATTTCCGGCACCAAGGGTTACCGCACCGGCGGGACGATCCACTTCATCGTCAATAACCAGATCGGCTTCACCACAGCGCCGAAATATTCGCGGTCTTCGCCCTATCCTTCAGATGTGGCCCTCATGGTCGAGGCGCCGATCTTCCATGTGAATGGCGATGATCCCGAGGCGACGGTCTATGTGGCCAAGGTCGCGACGGAGTTCCGCCAGCAGTTTGGCAAGGACGTGGTCATCGACATGTTCTGCTATCGCCGCTTCGGACACAACGAAGGCGATGACCCGACCATGACCTCGCCCTTGATGTACAAGAAGATCAAGGATCATCCGACCACTCGGGAAATCTACACCAAAAAGCTTGTGGGCGAAGGCGTGGTGACCCAGGACGAGGTCGATACCTGGATTTCAGAGTTCGAGCAGTTCCTGGACGCCGAGTTCGAAGCCGGTAAGGCGTATAAGGCTGATAAGGCTGACTGGTTGGATGGCAAGTGGGCGGGCCTGGCCTTGCCCGAAGGTGACGACCGTCGTGGAGACACCTCGGCCCCTCTGGAAAAGCTTATTCATCTTGGCCAGAAAATCACCGAACTCCCGACTCATCTCGATGTTCACAAGAATGTCCGGCGGGTGATTGAGGCGCGGCGCACAGCGATCGAAAGCGGCGAGGGACTCGATTGGGCCACCGGTGAACACCTGGCCTTTGCGACCCTGCTTGATGAGGGCTTCCCGGTCCGCCTCGCCGGCCAAGACAGTGTGCGCGGCACCTTTACCCAGCGCCATTGCGACATCATCGACCAGTCGACGGAAGAGCATTACACAATGCTCTCCAACATCCGTGCGGGTCAGGCCCATTTCGAAGTCATAGATTCCCCCCTCTCTGAAGAGGCGGTGCTGGGCTTTGAGTACGGTTTCTCCTTGGCCGATCCTAAGACCCTGACCCTTTGGGAGGGCCAGTTCGGCGACTTCGCCAATGGTGCCCAGGTTGTCATCGACCAGTTCATTTCGTCGGGCGAGCGTAAGTGGCTGCGGATGAGCGGCCTCGTCATGCTCCTGCCCCACGGCTATGAGGGCCAGGGCCCTGAACATTCCTCGGCGCGCCTTGAACGCTTCCTGCAGCTCTGTGCTGAAGACAATCTGCAGGTTGTAAATTGCACCACACCGGCCAATTACTTTCATGTCCTGCGCCGGCAGATGCGTCGGGAGTTCCGCAAGCCCCTGATTGTCATGACGCCCAAGTCCTTGCTGCGTCACAAGAAGGCGACATCGAAACTGGTGGATATGGCCGAGGGGTCATCCTTCCACCGGGTCCTGCATGACGATGCCGAGCGCGGTCAAAACACCAAGACCGAGCTGGTCGCCCCCGACAAGATCCGCCGGGTCGTGCTGTGCTCGGGCAAGGTCTATTACGACCTGCTTGAGGCTCGTGAAGATCGCGGCGTCAATGACGTCTACCTCATGCGCCTGGAGCAATTCTATCCTTGGCCGGTGAAGTCCTTGTCGACGGAGCTCTCGCGCTTCCCGAACGCTGAACTGGTCTGGTGCCAGGAAGAACCAAAGAATATGGGCGGTTGGACTTTTGTGGATCCCTGGCTCGAGCTCACCCTCGATCGCCTGAAGATCAAGGCCAAGCGCGCCCGCTATGTGGGACGTCCGGCCTCAGCCTCGACGGCTGCTGGTCAGATGAGCCGCCACCAAAAAGAACTACAAGCCTTCCTAAACGACGCCTTCGCCTAAACTCGCCTCCCCCCCAGAAGAGACAGAAAGCACTACCCATGGCCGACATCATGACCCCCGCGCTCGGCGAGTCCGTCTCCGAAGCGACGGTGGCGCGCTGGACGAAAAAGCCGGGGGACGCGGTTCGCAAGGATGAAATCCTTGTGGAACTGGAAACTGACAAGGTCAGTCTGGAAGTTGCAGCGCCCGCAGACGGCATTCTTGAGTCCATCTCTGCCGAAGAGGGCGCGACGGTCGAGCCCGGCGCTGTTTTGGGCCATTTGGCGGTCGGCGCCGCTGCTGCCAAGCCTGCGGCGAAGGTGGCGGAACCCAAGGCCGAGGCCCCCCCGCCTGCGCCCGTAGCAGCCGTGGCCCCGCCTGCTCCGAAGCCTGCCGCGCCCTTGGCACCTTCTGCCCAGCGCATTGTCGCCGAGAACAAACTTGATCCTGCTGCGATCTCTGGAACCGGCAAGGACGGCCGTGTCACCAAGGGCGACGCCATTGCTGCGCTAGAAGCCCGCGCCGCCGCGCCCATCGTGCCCGTCGCCGTTGCGGCACCGCGCGAGACTCATGCCCGGGAAGAGCGCGTGCGGATGACCCGTCTGCGCCAGACTATCGCCCGTCGCTTGAAGGAAGCCCAGAACAACGCCGCCATGCTGACGACCTTCAACGAGGTCGACATGTCTGCGGTCATGGCCCTGCGCAATTCTTACAAGGATGTTTTCGAAAAGACCCACGGTGTGAAGCTGGGTTTTATGAGCTTCTTCGTCCGCGCCTGTATTCACGGCTTGAAGCATGTGCCCGAGGTCAATGCCGAGATCGATGGGCAGGACCTGATCTATAAGAACCACTATGATATTGGTGTTGCCGTCGGCACAGACCGGGGCTTGGTGGTTCCAGTCCTGCGCAATGCCGACGTCCTTACCCTCGCGGGTGTCGAAAAAGGCATTGGCGCACTGGGCAAGAAGGCCCGTGATGGTGCCCTGGCTATGGATGACCTCCAGGGTGGTACCTTCACCATTTCCAATGGCGGGGTTTACGGCTCACTGATGTCGACGCCCATCTTGAACGCGCCCCAGTCGGGTATTCTGGGCATGCACAAGATCCAGGACCGCCCCATGGCAGTTGGCGGTCAAGTGGTGATCCGTCCGATGATGTATCTGGCGCTTAGCTATGATCATCGCATTGTCGATGGTCAGGGTGCTGTGACCTTCCTGGTCAAGGTCAAGGAAGCCATCGAAGATCCTCAGCGGCTGTTGCTGGATATCTAGCCCGAAAGACGGTGCCCTTCGGAACGGAGCCCCTCTTTACACCTTGAGATTGAGTGTTCATAGTTTGTACTATGAGGCTTGTGGTTGCAGCGCGGTTCTTAGATACGGCGGAGACCTTGGTGGCAGCCTCGGCGCTCCGCGCCTCAGGAATTTTCTGTTTCATCCAGAATGAAGTCACCGGCCAAGCCTTTTTCACCCATCAGCTGGCCTTCGGTGGGTATGTCATTTGGGTCCTGGAGGAGGACTTGGAAGATGTGCGGGCCTTCATAGGTGCCAATCGGGGCGTGACCTCCAGCCTATCTCACATCTGGCCAAGCGCAGGCGTATTGCAGACTTTCTTGGCCTTGGTTTTGTGGGTCTATCTAGGCATCTTCGTCCCCCTCAGGTTTGGTCCCGCCCCTATCAGGGCAAATGAAGCCGACGAGGATGTAAATTCACCGACGACCCTCGCCACCTGAGGGAAACGGTTCTATCTCTGGGCTCAAATTTCGAACCCAAGAGGCGTGCTCATGGCCCAATACGACGTCGTCATCATCGGGGGCGGTCCCGGCGGTTATAATGCTGCGATCCGTGCAGGCCAGCTGGGGCTCAAGACTGCCATTGTCGAGAAAAACACCACCCTTGGCGGCACCTGCCTCAATGTTGGCTGTATGCCCTCAAAGGCGCTCCTGCATGCGTCGGAACTCTTCGAAGCCGCCAAGAAAGACTTCGCCCACCTCGGCATTGAGGTGACGCCCAAGCTTAACCTGCCCCAGATGATGG
>CAITHQ010000111.1 GCA_903892305.1 uncultured Alphaproteobacteria bacterium | reverse complement strand
GCCATCGAAACCAGGCTGTTTGCGCCGGGGCAAACCCTCCACGTCCCCCACTTGCTGGATGTTGAAGTCGCCCAGGTGATCCGGAGATATGTTGCCCAGGGCGACATGGACGCCAGGCGAGGCGGTGAAGCCCTCAGCGACCTGGCTGTTTGGCCACTGCACCGCTATCCCCACGACTTCCTGCTGCCGCGCATATGGGCCCTGCGCCACAATCTTACGGCCTATGATGCAACCTATGTCGCCCTGGCTGAAGCCCTCGAGGCCCCCCTGCTGACGCGGGATCGGCGATTGGCCAACGCCATCGGCCATGAGGCGCGGATTGAGGTGGTTTAGAGGGGGGGCGCGGCCTTCACCTTGTGGGTCATGGCCACAGCCGACCCTGCACTGAGGGGGCCGTCGGTGATTGCCGTGGGGATCAGTCTGGGGCTATGGGGGGTGTCGGGGATAAGGGCCCGGCCAATATAGATCGGCCTAGTGGAAGCTCGCCTGAAAGCTCATGGCCGTCAGTGAGACGTGCGCATCCAGCGGCGGGTAGAGCTCAAAGGCCCTAGGCTCTCGAGCGAAGTTCCACAGGCGGAAGAGGCACCAGTCCTGCTTCCTCTGTTCCGCCACAGCCAACTCATTGCGCGAAATATAGAAGGGCGTGCGATCCCAGCCATTTGTGGTCTTCACCTCGATCAGACGCGGCGCGCCCTTAGGGGTAAAGCTTGCGATATCGAACCCCGCGCCATCGCCGAGGTCCTCAGACACCCACTGAACCTTATGAGCGAGGTCCTTCCGCCCAACCCCGACCAAGGCAGCGCGTTCATGAGCCAGAACCAGTTCTTCCCCCGCCCGGCCGAGGGTGCGATTGCGCTCATCACGGCCAGCGACATCGAACTTGCGCGCGATTTGCTGGAGGCGCTCCAGCTCCTTTGGCGGAAGCTGATTGCTGAGGGTAGGGGCTGCACCCACGAAGATTGCCCCTGCTTCCACGAGGCCAGGTCGCAGGGGCTGACTGGGGCGGGTCTCATGATGAATTCGATTACCGGCAAGCCATCGGGCAACAGCATCGACCAAGGACTCCTGAAAATTGGCCGCTGGCTTGTAGCCAGAAATCCAGACCTCCCCGAGCCCCATCAGAACCGCGCTGATATTCTGGTGCTTGAACTCCACGGATCCATCTGACCGGTCTTGGAGCAGGGGAAGTAGCCGTCGCCGATGGTCGGTCTTTTTATAAGATCGACCCGCCAGATCGTCCGCAAGCATCGCAAAATAGTCTGCGACGACGAGATCGTTCTCAGCATCTGACCAATCACGGGAGGACATGCGGGCAGGCTAGTGGGGTGAAGGGGCCTTGTCACCAAATTGCAAGGCTATGCAGCTGGAGGCTTAGGTTCGCCAGGACGTTGCGGCATCGGCATATTGAAACCCTATTTCGCGACCTTGAGAAGCTTTGTGCTAAAGGGGCTGAGTTTCATGCACTGTCACCGTAACTCGTGCGCATCCGCCTCCACGGCATCGACGCGCCAGAGAGCCGCCAGCTCTGCACCCGTACAACTGGCGAGCGGTGGCGGTGTGGGCAGCAGGCATCCCTGGCCCTGTCTGATCAGATCGGGCGATCGACTGTGTCCTGCGATCCCCGCGACACCGATCGCTACGGGCGGACAGTGGCGGTTTGCAGTTCCCGCGGCGTGGATCTGAATGGCTGGCTGGTCATCCAGGGCTGGGCGGTCGCCTATCGGCGCTACTCGCGGGACTACGTTCGCGCCGAGGATCAGGCACGGGTGGCCAGTCGTGGCGTCTGGTCGGGACAGTTCGACATGCCGTGGGAGTGGCGGGCAGCGCAAAGAGCTCGTTAGAGTTCTGACACCAAGTTGGGGGCCAGGGAGCGCCGAAGGCGATGACGATGCGCCGACTTGTGGAGCGTGACCCCCTAGAAAGATGTCCAAACCCATCGGAGCCAGGTGCGCATCTCGATCATCTGGACAGCGGCAATGAAGGCATCCATGTCCTCATTCAAAGGTCGCCAATATGCGGGTGAGCCATCAGACAGCCGGATGTTTCTGGCATCGACCGAGAATGTCGTGGCGAATTTTCCATCGACAATTGACTGTGTAACGGTATGGGAAATAACGCGGACTTCTTGCTTATAGGCGATATTTATAATGGAATTCCCGTCAAATATTGCAGCGGCATTTTGCTCCTCAT
>CAITHQ010000110.1 GCA_903892305.1 uncultured Alphaproteobacteria bacterium | reverse complement strand
GGCTCGGCCTTGGGCGCGCGGGTGCGTGGGGCCTTGAGGAAGGCCGGCGCGTGGCTCTCGCCACCGTCGTCATCCCGCAGGACCGGTGAGCTTTTTTCCTCAGCCACCACCATAGGCGCAGCCTTGGGTTCGATCACGGCCAGGGGGTCGCGCTCAGGGCGGTCCTCACGGGGTTCGCGTTCCCGCCAGCGATCCCTACGACCGCCTTCAGGGCGATCACCCCGCGGCCGGTCTTCCCTGGGCGGGCGGTCCTCGCGAGGGCGGTCATCCCGGGGTCTTTCGTCTCTCGGCCTGTCATCTCTAGGACGGTCATCTCTAGGCCGATCATCTCTGGGCCGATCATCCCTGGGGCGCTCATCGCGAGGACGATCATCCCTTGGGCGGTCGCTGCGATCTTCGCGGGGCGGACGATCTTCCCGTGGGCGGTCATCACGCCAGCGGTCATCGCGGTCGCGATAGCGCGGCCGGTCGCCGCGATCTTCCCTTGGACGGTCATCTCTGGGGCGGTCGTCCCTCGGACGCTCTTCCCTGGGCCGATCATCTCGCCAGCTACGTTCACGGGTTTCTGCTTCGCCTTCAGATGCTTCAGCTGCATCGCCATTGGCGGCAGCCTCTGCGTCTGCCAAGGCAGCGGCCTGGGCACCGCTTTCGTCTTCAAAGTCGATATCAAAGCCAGAGACGAACTGGTCGCGGCCTAGGATTTCACTGGCTGGACGGGTGGGCTGCATAGCCCTAACCACGCGGAAATAGTGTTCGGCATGCTGGAGATAGTTCTCAGCCAGCACCCGGTCCCCTGCCGTCGTCGCATCCCGCGCCAACTGCTGATATTTCTCAAAAACGTGCTGCGCGTTCCCGCGGACCTTAATGTTCTCAGGTCCGTTGGACTCAAACGCGCGGTTGGCGTTTTGCTGCTGAGGCTTGCCGGCATTGTTCGGACCGCCATTACGATTGCGGCCACGCTGGCGCTTCATACCTTTGAAGTCTCTCATTCGTCCTCGCGCCGACCGCCTTGACCCTTAGAGCCTTGTTGCGGACGGTGTATCCTTTCGCCTTGGTTCTGGGCCGTGGCCCGGAAAACTCAGTTGATGCTTAGGTGTTCCTCGTCGACCACCCCGACTTGGGGCTCGCGCCACACGGCGCGCCTGTCGGAGCGGTCTAGGCTTTCCAATCGGAAGGCCGAACCTGAAGCACCGACGTATGAGGTGGAGACAGAAACCCCGTCTAACGATTCACTGCGAAGTTTCCAAGGCCTTTTTCATACCGACCACAACACGATCGTGCATAGCTAGGTCTGGAATGGTCCAGACGTCCTCTGCACCGGCGGCATTGAACAGCGCTTCGACCTCGATTTTCTGATCATAGCCGATCTCTACGGCGAACAGACCGCCCGGTTTCAGCACCCTTAAAATCTCAGGCGCCAGGACCCGATAGTGGTCCAAGCCGTCCGGGCCGCCATCAAGGGCAAGTCGAGGTTCGTGGTCCTTGACCTCGGGCTCCAGGGTTTCAATCACGTGGCTGGCGATATAGGGCGGATTGGAGACCACCACATCATAGTTGGCGTCGCCAAGGCCGCTGGTCCAATCGCTACGCAGCAGGGCGACCTTGCCGGCCAGACCCAGGTGGGCGGCGTTATCCCGGGCGACGGCCAAGGCTTCTTCGGAGACATCAACGCCCAGTCCCTTGGCCGCTGGTCGCTCCGCCAGAATAGACAACAGGATTGCGCCTGATCCGACCCCAAGATCCAGGATCGAGAAGGGCGTCTGCTCCGGCATCTTTTTCAGGACGTAGTCGACAATCACCTCGGTATCGGGGCGCGGGGTCAGGACATTTGCGTTCACGGAGAGCATGATCTTCCAGAAGCCCTTCCGGCCAAGGATGTGGCTGACCGGCTCTCTATGCTCCCGTCGGCTTAGATAGTCCTCCAGGGTGGCCTCTTGGTCCGGCGTCAGGGCGCGATAGGGATCGCCCACGATATCAGCGCGGGTCGCGTCAGCAGCCGCTTCAACGAGCAGGCGGGAATCAATGACCGGGCTACTCAGGCCCGCGGTGTGAAGGCGCGTCTTGGCAGACTGCCAGGCGCTCAGCAGGGTATGGGTCACTTCCGCTCCTGCGGCGAGGTGCAGGCATCGCCCAGGCAGACCCGTCCACCGTTGGTCACATGGACATAGATCCCGCAGTTCATGTGGCCGTAATTGTCGAACAGGGCCTTCACCAGATCCAAGTCTCTTTCACCTGTGACCGGATCCACATGGGTGGCGATGCATCTCTGGATCGGCTTATAGACCTTGGCCTGCGCAAAGCCGACCATCAGGTCGCGACCTTCCCAGGCATCCTCCGCCCAGGCCGGCCAGCCTTCGACATAGATGTTGGCGCGAAAGCGCAGCGGATCGATCTCGCGTCCCAGCTTTGCTTCCAGATCGCGCAAGCTGGCGAGGTTGAGGATGGAGACATGGCCCAGGGGATGATCCATGAACCTATGGCCCGGTGCCTGCACGACCTTGAGATCGGGATGGGCATCTTGGCCCAGGAGGTCTTTGAGCCATTGGGCAAAGGCCACTTTCCCTGCCGTAGCGGTCAAGTCGCCAGCAAAATCGGGTTTGCCCGCCGCCCTCGCTGAGAGGGTTCCGGTGGCCTCATCATAGGCTGTGGCCGCCAGGGCGACCTGGGGCAGGGTCGCCAGAACCGTAAATTTCATCTTTGTGATCCAGGCCGGTTCCGACGGATCAAAGCCAGATGGACCGTTCTCCACCGCAAACAAACGGTCACAGGGAAAGGTTTTGCCGTCTTGCAGATCAGCATGGGTCAGC
>CAITHQ010000109.1 GCA_903892305.1 uncultured Alphaproteobacteria bacterium | reverse complement strand
GGAACCAGGCGCAGATCACCGAGGGCTCCCACCTGCTGGTCTTCGCAGCCTGGGACAACTACACGCCTGAGCGCATCAACCACATGTTCGACCTGACCAACCAGATCCGCGGCTTCGAGAACGAAGGGTGGGAGAATTATCGCAAGATGCTGCTGTCCACCTATCCGCAGCGCGAGGCTGAGGCCAACTACCAGCACGCTGCACGTCAGGCCTATATCGGCGTCGGTGCCGCCCTGATTGCTGCGGCCTTCGAAGAGGTGGATGCCACCCCTATGGAAGGCTTCGACTCAAATGCCCTGGACGAGATCCTCGGCCTCAAGGACCGCGGCCTGCGCAGCGTGGTGATCATCCCACTGGGCTATCGTCAGCCCGAAGGCGACTGGCTGGTGAACCTGGAAAAAGTTCGCCGTCCGACCGATCAGTTCGTCACTGAGGTCTAATCAAAGGGCGGCCTCACCGGCTGCCCTCAATCCTATCTTCCTGAGTGCACGGAAGGGTCTGCGATCGCCAGGACAAGACTGGCGCTAGACGATCCGTTCTATTTGACGCTCAGGAAGATCGGGTTGGCGTAGAACCAGAGGTCTGACCACGGATCCTCCCCTGCCACGTCTGGCTGTGGCTCGAGGTCTGTGCCGCTTGTTCCCCGGACCCGGACATAGCCCGATCGCCGGACATTTTTGAGCACATAGACCATGGAGAGCCGCTCTCCCTCCTTCGCCCATTGAGTCGCGCCGAAGCGTTGGATGACCCGCGCCGTCGGGTTCTTGTCATTGTCGGCGCTGGCCGCAGGGCCTGTGAGCTCGCCTTCGATCAGATCGACGCGCGACACCGATGGCGTGCGTCCACCGAAGTTCTTACCGGCGGGATCGCGCACCCGAATTATGATTGTCACGTCACTTCCGGCCTCGACCTGAAGGGTGCCGCCGATCTCCGCCACCTGTTTGGTGTTGGCCGAACTTGCCGTTACCTCGACCTCGGAAACCAGATCGCCCAGGGTGACGAAGACCCGCCCATTGCGCAGGCCGTCCATTATGTCGTCGTAGGTGTGAGCCGCCTTTACATAGGTCTTTGAGTACTCACCGGGCCAGAAATCGCTGCCGCCTTCCGTATAATGACGATGGGAGTCAGAGGTTGAGGTGATCCACCAGTGGCGGCCTTCCCCCAACATGGAATCCCAGAACCCGCCAACACGCGCCGTCATCTGATCAAAGCCGCCCATAGTCGGGGCCCTACCATAGGCACCCCGTGCCCGATCCAGGTTCGGTGAGCCGTCAGGCTTAAGACCCTCGGCCTGGTGGCCGGGTGCGCCTTCCATGCCGACGGCCACCGTAGATGCCGTATCATTCCAGGCGCGGAGCTCGTGCGGGCTCAACAGGCCATATTCGCCGACACCTGTGGCCGTGCGGGAAGGATGGTTGGCGATAACGATGGGCGGATTGGGCAGGCTGCTCATATGCCGCAAGGCTTCAATCATGAAGGCTTCCTGATCCCGTGCCGGGTCTTCGGGCCAGGGTTCACGGCGATTATAGCCGCGCTCAATGCCAAACAGGGCATCACGCTCACCTACCGTATGCGGAACAATAACACTGGAGTGTTCAGCCGCCGGCGTGTCGAGCTCCATCCCCCAAAACTGCAGGACCCCTGGCGTCTTCAGCCGCGATCTTTTTAGCTCCGGATAGGCGAGATCGCGGTTCATTATGGCGTGGTTCGGGCCGCCATGATCCGTCGCGACCATCCATGTAAGGCCATGTTTTCTGGCCATTTCTGCATTGGTCGTGATCGGGTTGCTACCATCGCCAGCCTTGACCAACTCGGGCGGTTGAGATGGGCTGCCGGAAGGCTTCAAGGACACGCTGTACCAGCTGTGGACATGGTGGTCACCGGCCTGCCAGCTGCGGGCGGCGGGTTTTGTTGGCTTGGCGACACCCTTTGGCGCTTCGATCTGCAGATCGTGCCCAGGATGACCTATGGCAATCCCAGGGGCCCCGAGCACATATGCACTGATCGCAGCCGTACAAAGCCAACGGCCCAGGTGAGGAAATTCAGAGACTTGCATAGATGCAAGCTTAGCGCGGCTTTGTGACGGTTATGCCGGAACTGATGCCCTGGACGATCCAAACGACAATGTCGCCAGCAGTTCGGGAATGCCAAACATTTGGCCAAGCCTATCGCAAATCGCATTTCGGGCAGCGGGGACCGAGGGCGGGGGGAGTGGAGAGTTCAGTGGGGTGTCACCGTAATTCCCGTAATTCAAGACCTGCCTTGGATCAGCGATCATCTTTGCGAAGATGCCGTCTGGGCACGAGGTCTTCTCGCGAGACCATATTTTGCAATGAAGGCAACGTAGCAATTACGGTGACACCTCACTTAATTGACTCCCGCTTCCCCACGCCCTAGCCTCCGCCGCTAGGTGCCTGCGTCAGGCTGAGAGCATGTGGCGACCGCTGGG
>CAITHQ010000108.1 GCA_903892305.1 uncultured Alphaproteobacteria bacterium | reverse complement strand
GCCCGTGCTGACCTGGTGGAGGCCTATGCCAAGGCTCAAGGCCTGTGGTTCGAGCCCGGCGACGCCGATCCGATCTTCACCGATACCCTGGAGCTGGATCTGGGTTCGGTCCTGCCCTCACTGGCTGGCCCCAAGCGTCCCCAGGACCGCGTCCTGCTCTCTGACGCTGCCTCTGAGTTCAACCTCGCCCTGGGCAAGGAGTTCGGCAAGGACGGTGTGGGCGACCGGGTTGCGGTGGCTGGCGAAAAGTTCGACGTCGGCAATGGCGATGTGGTGATTGCCGCCATCACCTCCTGCACCAACACCTCCAATCCCTCGGTCCTGATCGCTGCTGGTTTGGTGGCCAAGAAGGCCGTGGAAAAAGGTCTGAAGGTTAAGCCCTGGGTCAAGACATCCTTGGCGCCCGGCAGCCAGGTGGTCACCGACTATCTGAAGGCCGCAGGTCTGACCAAGAGCCTGGACGCCCTGGGCTTCAATCTTGTCGGCTATGGCTGCACCACCTGCATCGGCAATTCCGGACCCCTGCCGGAAGCCATTTCGGAAGCCGTCAGTGGCGGCGACCTGGTGGCCTGCTCGGTCCTGTCGGGCAACCGCAATTTCGAAGGCCGGGTTAATCCGGACGTCCGCGCCAACTATCTGGCCTCTCCGCCCCTGGTGGTGGCCTATGCCCTGGCCGGTTCCATGCTGATCGACCTGTCCAAGGACCCGATCGGCACGGGCAAGGACGGCAAGCCCGTCTATCTCAAGGACATCTGGCCGACCTCGGAAGAAGTCGCGACCCTGCAGCGCAAGCATGTCACCCAGAAAATGTTCGCCACCCGCTATTCCGACGTCTTCAAGGGCGACAAGAATTGGCAGGGCATCAAGGTGGCCGGTGGCCAAACCTATGCCTGGGATATGGGGTCTACCTATGTCCAGAACCCGCCCTACTTCCGCGACATGAAGATGGAGCCTGAGGCCGTCACTGACATCATCGAGGCCCGGGTGCTTTCGGTATTCGGCGACTCGATCACCACCGACCACATCAGCCCGGCTGGTTCGATCAAGGCCTCGGGACCGGCTGGCGAATACCTGCGGGACCGCCAGGTGCCGACCTCGGAGTTCAACTCCTACGGCGCCCGTCGCGGCAACCACGAAGTGATGATGCGCGGCACCTTCGCCAACATCCGCATCCGCAACAAGATCACCCCGGAAATCGAAGGCGGCGTCACCAAGCACTTCCCGTCCCGGGACGTCATGTCGATCTATGACGCGGCCATGCGCTATCAGACCGAGGGCCGCCCCCTCGTGGTCTTCGCCGGCAAGGAATATGGCACGGGCTCGTCCCGTGACTGGGCTGCCAAGGGCACTAAGCTCCTAGGGGTCCGTGCGGTCATCGCCGAGAGCTTCGAGCGTATTCACCGGTCCAACCTGGTGGGCATGGGCGTTCTGCCCCTGCAGTTCCTCCAAGACGGCTGGCAGAAGCTGAACCTGACCGGCGAGGAAATCGTCTCTATCCGCGGCCTCACCGAACTGTCGCCCCGCCGCCAGTTGACGGTTGAAATGTACCGTCCGTCGGACGGTCGCATTGCCCGCTTCCCGGTTCGTTGCCGGATCGATACGCCAACCGAGCTTGAGTACTTCAAGAATGGCGGCGTGCTGAACTACGTCCTGCGCAATCTGGCGCGGGCCGAAGACTAAGACCTTTAGATCAGGCTCTTCGCCCTGTGCGGGGAGCCTGATCCTTCTGACTGCTCACAGCTTCGTGAACCCCATCGTTTCGTAACTCCGGCAAAGTTCGCCTCATGCGCGCCGCCCTCGTCGCAAGTCTGATTCTATTGTTCACGCCGAGCCTAGCTCTGGCGAAGTCGCCTGTGCTTGTTGAGCTCTACACAGCACAGGGCTGCGCCTCCTGTGTCGATGCCAATGCCTCCCTGGGGAGGGTGGCCGACCGACCTGGCGTTCTGGCTCTGACCTTTTCCGTAGATTATTGGGACTATCTCGGTTGGCCCGATACCTTCGCCCGACCCGAGTACACGGCCCGCCAGAAGGCCTACGAAGTCAGGTTCGACCTGCGGGAGCCCTATACCCCCCAGGTGGTGATCGACGGGCGTTATCAGGCCGGCGGCAAGCAGGCCGAGAAGATTGATCTCCTAATTACTAAGGCGGCTCAGCTCGCCTATGGCGCGCCTGACATCGCCTTTATTGGCACCCGAAGGGTAGATGTCGGCCATGGGCGCGTACTCAAAGGCGGCGCAGAGGTTTGGCTGGCAGCCTATGAGGCCAAGCCCCAGGACGTTGCAGTGAAAAAGGGTGATAATCGCGGTCAGACGGTCACCCACATCAATGTGGTGCGTAGCCTCACCCGGCTGGGGACCTGGCGTGGCAAGCCTACAGCCTATCGTCTGCCCGAAACCGAAGCTGGCCTGTCCTTGGCGGTCATTGTCCAGGGGCCCAAGGGCGGTCGCATCCTGGCCGTCGGTCGCAAGGTCACCTTGCCAAAGGTTGTGCCTGCCACCTGATACGACAACGCCCGCACAACGGGGGGGCGTTGCACGGGCGCGATCGCAGAGATCTTCATCGGTTGACCCGTCCCGCAATCGCGGTGGGGCTGGGGGGGCTGTTCAGGGTCCGAGACCAACGGGGCTCCGATCAACCGACAATGCCAATATGGGGATCAGATCAGGCGGTGACAGGTCCGAATTAAGGTCATTTCTGGGCGAATATATCCCAAGGCCCACAATTGTCCTGAGCGCGATTCTCGGTCTAACCTATGGGGGATGGCTTTGGATCCTCCGCCGCTCGCCGCCAAAGGCGCCTCCGTTTTTTTCGAGCGACGGGAGCTTAATCGCATTCTCCTGCTCTATGGCCGCATGGTTGCTGCAGGGGAATGGCGCGACTATGCCATCGACGCCCTGTCGGACGCCTGCATCTTTTCTGTGTTTCGCAGGGCTACCGAAGCGCCAGCCTATCGCATCGAGAAGCGTCCGGCCTTGGCCAAGCGGCAAGGGGCCTGGGCGGTCATTGGCGAGGGCGGCATGGTGCTGAAGCGCGGCCAAGAGCTGGAGCAGGTGCTGACCGTCTTTGACGGCCGCCGGTTCCGGGTGGTGGATTGACGGCCATGAAAAAGCCCCGGCAGTCGCCCGCCGGGGCCTGATTCAGTCAATCACCGGAGGTCTAGCGGCGGTTGCCGAGGAAGCTCAGCAGGAACTGGAACAGGTTGATGAAGTCCAGATAGAGGCTAAGGGCCCCATAATTCGTGGCCACGCCCAGGGCGGCTTCGTTTCCACCCAGCTGGTAGTAGGTCATCTTCAGCTTCTGGGTGTCATAGGCGATCAGGCCGGCGAAGATCAGAACCCCGACCAGGTTAATGATCAGGGCCATGGGACCGCTGTTCATGAACATGTTGATCAGGCTGGCACCGATCAGACCCCAGAGGCCCATGATCAGGAAGCTGCCAAATCCGGTCAGGTCCTTCTTGGTGGTGTAGCCCACCAGGGACAGGCCGCCAAAGGCTGTAGCCGTCAGCAGGAAGGTCGTGCCGATGGATTCACCCGTATAGACGATGGTCACCACGCCCAGGGAAGCCCCGATTAGGCTGACGATCGACCAGTAGACCAGACCTGCAGTACGGGGCGTTGCATTGCGGATGCCGAACCCGGCAAACAGGATCACCGCCAGGGGTGCGAAGGCAATGATCATGCCCAGCAGGCTGTAGCCGACGCGGTTATTGGCCACGGTGAACATCAGGTCACGGACCGGCGGATAGGTACCCGTGATATAGGCAAGGGTGGCGGACAGAAGCAGTCCCAGCGCCACCTTGTTGTAAACGCCGAGCATGAACTTGCGTAGTCCGACGTCCAGCGACATGTCGGCGGTGCCCGAAACTTCGGGTCGCGCAAAGCCGTGGTTGAAGTCGCTCATGTGAGCATTGCCCTTTTCTAAACGTCCCGAGTGGACGCAACCTAGAATATCGTCCCGCAGTGTGGCTTTCGCAAGGGCTCTCACGCGTGAGTATACGCAAGTTTTTGCGATCTCATCCGCACTGGCCTAGATTTACGAGATGATCCGCCTATTCGCCGCCCTGGCCATACCGCCCGCCATTGCTGAGGGGCTCTTCCGCCGACAGACGGGCTTGGCCGAGGCGAAATGGCGTCCAACGGAAGCCTTTCACATAACCCTGCGCTTTTTTGGAGACATCCAGGAGACCGTGGCGGCTGATCTTGATGCTGAGTTGGCAAAGATTGCTTCTCCGCGCTTCACTCTGGAACTTGCCGGGGTCGGGGCCTTTGGCGAAGGCCGGGATATTCACGCTGTGTGGGCTGGGGTCGAGGCCCAATCCGACCTCAATGCCCTGCACAAGGCCTGCGGGGCTGCAGGGCGGCGTGCGGGGCTGGAGCCCGATTCCCGGCGTTATCAGCCTCATGTTACCTTGGCCTATCTCCGCCGGGCCAACCCAGCCGATGTGGCCCAATGGATCGCGGTCAATAATCTGCTGCACTCTCCTAGCTTCCCTGTGTCAGACTTCGGGCTCTATTCCTCCTGGCAAACCGAGCAGGGCTCACGCTATCGCCTTGAGCGGAGCTATCCTCTTTCAATTAAGTCCCGAGAAGCTTGGCCCATTGATCCGGTGCGGCACGGCGCCTCATCGTTTACCTGACCTTTACCAGAAGGCCCGACTGAGGCCTGAACTAAATAGGAGCGGGCCATGTCTGACTGGATCAATGCGGTCATCCTCGGCATTGTCGAAGGCCTGACAGAGTTCATTCCCGTATCCTCGACGGCCCACCTCCTGCTCACCAAGACCCTGCTTGGCCTGCCGGACGGCTTTTGGGACACCTTCACCGTACTGATCCAACTGGGTGCCATATTGGCCATGGTTGCCCTCTATTTTGGACGGCTCTGGACCGTTGTGCTGGCCCTGCCGTCCAGTTCGGATGCGCGCCGCTTCGTGGCCTCGGTTCTGATCGCCTTCTTGCCGGGGGCTGTAGCAGGCGTCCTGCTGCACGATGTCATCAAGACCGTCCTTTTCGAGAGCCCCCGCCTCATTTGTTGGTCCCTGCTGATTGGTGGCTTCGTTCTGCTGGCTGTGGATCGCTGGGCCCCATCTCCGCGTCAGACCGATGCCATGGACCTGCCCTGGCTTACCGCTTTCCTGGTGGGCCTAGCCCAGGCCCTGGCCCTGATCCCAGGGGTTTCGCGGTCGGGTGGCACGATTGTCGCCTCCATGCTTTTGCGGGTGGAGAAGCGGGCTGCGGCCGAATTTTCCTTCTTCCTGGCCATTCCCACCATGGCCGGGGCCTTTGCCCTGGATCTTTGGAAGAACCGGCATGCCCTGAACACCGATCAGGCAGGCCTCATCGCTGTGGGGTTCGCCGTGAGTTTTCTGGTGGGCTATATCGTCGTGAGAAAGACCCTGGACTTTGTCTCAGCCCGCGGCTTTGCACCCTTCGCCTGGTGGCGGATCCTGGTCGGCGCGGGGGGGCTGATCTGGCTGACCACCCACGGCTAAGGGATGTGCTTAGGCACCCTTAGCGGCAAGGCGCTCGGTCTCGTCGGCATACTGACCGCCCTTGCGGAACCGATAGAGATAGGTAGGCAGGATCGCCTCTACGGGGGTCGCGGTCAGGCCGAGGTCTGAAAGACCCGGATAAGCACCGCTGGTGACATTATCGCGCTTGAGCAACTCCACTTGATCACTGGTCAGCGGCGGTGTCAGGGCTACCAAACTGGCCAGCTCTCCCACCTTGCCGATCAGGCGGGCAATGGGGAAGGGCAAGGGAACCAGCAACCGGTTGCGCTCGGTCTGGGCATTGATGAGTTCCAGGATTTCCTTAAAACTAAAGACGCCGGGACCGCCTAGCTCATAGGTTTTTCCCGCGGCCTCGGGATCAGCAATGACCTTGGCAATGGCCAGGGCGACATCGCCCACAAAGACGGGTTGGAACTTGGTGTGGCCACCGCCGATAAGGGGCAGAACTGGGCTGAACACCGCCATTTGCGCGAACAAATCAAAGAAGCCATCGCCCTGGCCGAAAATGATCGACGGGCGGATGATGATGGCCTCTGGGAATTCCTCGCGTACCGCGGCTTCCCCCAGGGCCTTGGTCCGGGCGTATTTCGCCTCAGAGGCTTCGTCCGCGCCAATGGCTGACATCTGTACCAGAGTTGAGACGCCCATCTCCCGGGCGGCCTTGGCCACATTGCGCGAGCCCATGCTGTGAATGCTCTGGAACTTTTGGCGGCCACTTTCATACAGCAGGCCCACCAGGTTCACCGCTGCGCTCGCCCCTTCAAGGGCGCGGCTGACCGAGGCGGGATTGCGGATATTGGCCTGAACCACTTCGATCTGACCCACATCGCCCAGCAGGCGCATGGTGTGGGCAAGATGTGGCTGACGGACAGCGACCCTGACGCGGGCACCCTGCCGGGCCAAGGCGCGCACCACCTGGCTGCCGACAAACCCCGAGCCGCCGAAGACCGTAACCAGATTCTGCATGGGTGTGATCCGATTGGAGCAAAGATTGGCCCTGCGATAGACGATGCCGCCCTGCGCCGCAATCAGGCCGATGCCCGATACCTGCGATTGAGGCGTTGACCCGGCCCAGAGGGCGCCCTATGAACCGCCCCTCGCGCGATCCGGCGGATCGGGCCCAGGTGGCGGAATTGGTAGACGCGCTGGCTTCAGGTGCCAGTGGCTTAACGGCCGTGAAGGTTCGAGTCCTTTCCTGGGCACCATCCCTCTCTATATAAGAGAGAGGCGACTAACAGAGCCGGAGCGCAGCGAACCTTGGCAAACTATCTACATGAAGGCGATCTACCCGTCGGCGTCTTCGCCGGGGTGACCTCAGTCGCCATTGATTCCGAGACCATGGGCTTGAGGCTGGGGCGTGATCCCCTGTGCGTCGTGCAATTGTCAGCCGGTGACGGCAACGCCCATCTGGTGCGCTTGAACCGGCCCGCCTACGACGCGCCAAACCTGAAGGCCCTCTTGGTGGACCCGGCGGTGACGAAGATCTTCCACTTTGGAAGGTTCGACATCGCCATGTTCTATCTGCACCTAGGTGTGGTGACGGCGCCGGTCTATTGCACCAAGATCGCCTCGAAACTGGCGCGCACCTATACCGATCGCCATGGTTTGAAAGACGTTTCCAAGGAGCTCTTGGGGGTCGACATGTCCAAGGCGCAGCAGAGCTCAGATTGGGGTGCCGCCACCCTAAGCGCCGATCAGCAGGCTTATGCGGCGTCTGATGTCCTACACCTTCATGCCCTTAGGACCCGTCTTGACGCCATGTTGGAGCGAGAAGGGCGCGATAGTCTCGCCCGCGCCTGTTTCGAATTCCTGCCCCACCGCGCCCTTTTGGACGTTGCAGGCTGGGAAGACGTCGATATTTTCGCGCACGCTTAGGTCATTGTGAACCACGCGGTTGCGCACTCGGGTAGCGAACCCCGCCATCAGGTCTTTGATCGGTGGCGCAAACGTTCGCAGGTGATCCGCCGGCTACGGGTCTTGCTGCCGGCACTGATCGGCCTGATTCTCATCACCATGACTGGGTTTATGGTCCGGACGACCCTCATGGGCCAAAAGGCCAAGCCCGTAGATGCGCAAGCGCCGATCCAGCTGGTCAATCCAAGATTTGTCGGGCGCGACAACAAGGGTCGCGCCTTTGTCCTGACGGCCAAGACTGCTACCCGGGATCCACAGGACTATCAGCGCGTTCTCTTAAACACCCCAGCCCTTGTCCTGGATGAGGAAGGCAGGAATCCCATGCGGATTTCGGCCATGTCCGGCGTCTACCGGGAAGAGGCGCGTATGCTCAGTCTAGAAGGCGGCGTCAAACTCAATGGTGCCGATCTGAATTTCACAACGGCCAGTTCGATTTTCAATACGGCCACTGGCGAACTTCTGGGGACTGGTGAAATTCAGGGCGTCGGAGCGCTTGGAGAAATCATCGCAAAGTCCTATGGCGTGTACGACAAGGGTGATCGATTGGTCTTCAAAGGCGGTGTGCACACCCGTGTGGATTCCAAATAGGCCGAGGTTACGGACACATCATGCATATCAACCAGGTCTTTCGAACGGCGCAGTGGGCTGGGCTTAGCCTCGTCCTCATTGTGGCCTCGCCCGCGAGTGCCCAGCTTGCCCAGAATTCCGATGCCCCTGTGGACATCACCGCCGACCAACTCGAAGTGGTCAACACCCAATGCCTTGCAACCTATAGCGGCGGGGCAGAGGCCTTGCAGGATACGGCCCGCCTGCGCGCCGATGTCCTGAAGATATTCTACAAAACCCGTCAGGCGCCGACCGGTCCTCAGACGGCTGCAGCCCAAGCCGCAGGGGCTAAGGGTGCCATGGGCGGCAAGTGCGATAGCCAGCTTGATCGTATGGAAGCCACGGGCACCGTCTATTATGTCACCCCCCAGCAGAGGGTGCGCGGCGACAGTGCCCTTTACGAAGCGGGTTCCGACACCATTGTGATTTCTGGTGATGTGATCGCCATCCAGGGCCAAAATGTCCTTCGCGGCTCAAAACTGGTGATCAAGATTTCCACTGGCGATGCGCAAATGCAAAGCGGCGGACGCGGCAAGGGTGGGCGTGTGCGCACGGTCATTTACCCGAAACAGCAACCGGCCGTCGCGGCCCCAGCCCCGCGCTAAGGAGCCAATTTGCAAAACGAACGCTTCTCACCCCTTCCGGCCCTGGCCGGACAAGGGCTGGTGGTCGATAATATCGGCAAGGCGTTTCGTGGACGGACCGTCGTCAAGGGTGTGACCCTGTCTCTGGGCCGGGGAGAGGTTCTCGGCCTGCTAGGGCCGAACGGAGCCGGCAAGACCACTTGCTTTTATATGATCACGGGCCTGATCCCCGCTGATTACGGGGCCATCTATCTGGATGGTGAGAACATCACCGCCCAGCCCATGTATCAACGCGCCCGCATGGGTGTCGGATATCTGCCACAGGAAACGTCGATCTTCCGCGGCATGACAGTCGAAGAAAACATCATGGCAGTGGTGGAGTTGCGAGAGTCTAGCCGGTCATCTTCCCAGGCGACGGTGAACGGCCTGCTTGAGGAATTGCGGATCGACCATTTGCGAAACGCGCCAGCAGTCTCTCTCTCTGGTGGCGAACGCCGCCGGGTGGAAATCGCCAGGGCCCTGGCCAGCGAACCTTCGTTTATGCTGCTGGACGAGCCCTTTGCCGGGATCGATCCCCTGGCCATCGCCGATATCCGCGAGGTGATCGGCTATCTGAAGGCGCGGGGTATTGGCATTCTGATTACCGACCACAATGTCCGCGAGACCCTGGACATTATCGACCGCGCCGCCATCATCCACGCAGGCGAGGTTCTGTTCGAAGGCACGCCGGCGCAAATCGTCGATGATCCGGAAGTGCGCCGGGTCTATTTGGGCGAGCATTTCGGTTAGACGGCACCTTGCGGCCCGCGCGCACTTGCCCTCCTATCGCGTTCGCAGGCCAAGCCAGAGCGGGGGGACATGACCACCACACCAAAGAACGCCATTGTCATCCTCCTGGACAGCCTTAACCGGCACATGCTGGGCGCATATGGTGGGACCGAATTCGAAACCCCTAATCTTGACGCCTTTGCCAAGACTGCGACAAGGTTTGACAACCATCATACGGGCTCTTTGCCCTGCATGCCGGCCCGGCATGACATCCTTTGCGGAGCCCTGGATTTCCTCTGGCGGCCCTGGGGGGCTGTCGAAATCTGGGAAGACGCCATCACCTATGAGTTGCGTAAGGTCGGCGTGGTCAGCCAGCTGATTAGCGATCATCCGCACCTTTTTGAGACCGGTGGCGAGAACTATCACTGCGACTTCTATGCCTGGGACTATCTCCGGGGCCATGAGGGCGATGCCTGGAAGACCCGACCTGACCCCAGCTGGGCTGGTGCGCCGGGCTTTGGGCGCGGTCACATGCCCTATGACGACAGCCGTGGCTGGTTCACGGGTGAGGCGGACTTCCCCGGTCCCCGCACCATGTCGGCCGCGACCAAGTGGATTGAGGACAATGCGGGCCACCATGACCGCTTCTTTCTCTTCGTCGATGAGTTCGATCCCCATGAACCCTTCGATACCCCCGAGCCCTGGGCCTCGAAATATGACCCGGACTGGGAAGGTCCGCACCTGATCTGGCCGCCCTACATTCAGGGTGCCCTGGAAAAGGGGATTCTCACAGAGCGCCAGGCCCGGCAGCTTCGCGCCTCCTATGGTGGCAAGTTGTCCATGATCGATCACTGGCTCGGCAAGGTGCTGAAGGCCATAGACGACAAGGGTCTGACCGATGACACCCTGGTG
>CAITHQ010000107.1 GCA_903892305.1 uncultured Alphaproteobacteria bacterium | reverse complement strand
CGCGATAGTGTTGCGAAGATGAAGGCGCAATTTGACCGATCAAAGCTGTCGGCGACCGCTCAGGCCAATTTTGACATCTGGTCCCAGGAGCTGGACCGCGCAGAACTGACCTATAAGTATCGTCGATATCAGCCACCCTTCTATTCCTTCCTCTATTCGGTCCATTCCGAGCTACCCAACTTCCTGATCAACACCCACCTGGTGCAATCTGCCTCGGACGCGCATGCCTATAATGCCCGTCTGAAGGCCATGCCGAGTGTGCTGGACACCGCGATTGCTCAAAGCCGCCTCTCCACCGCTCAGGGCGTCAGGGCACCCAAGTTCGAAATCGAGCGGGTTATTTCCGGCAGCAAGGTCCTGACCAGCGGTGCGCCGTTCGACACTGGTCCGGACTCCCCCCTTTGGGCTGACATTAAGGCCAAGGTCGGCAAGCTGCAGGCGTCCGGCAAGGTGACTGATGCCGAGGCCGCCGCCCTGTTGGACGAGGCGCGTCAATCCTTGCTGGGTCTTGCCCCGGCCTATCAGCGGGTTATCGCCTGGGCCCAGGGGGAATTGCCCAAGGCCCCCTCGGGCCGCACCGGCGCAGTTTCCCTGCCGGGTGGAGCAGCGTGGTATGCCGCTGCGCTCAAGCTCAACACCACCACCGACATGACGGCCGCACAGGTCCATCAGGTGGGGCTCTCCGAAGTCACCCGCATTGAGGCGGCGCAGGACGCCCTGGCCCGCCAGGCAGGCTTTAAGGACCGCGAGGCCTATTACGCAGAGCGGGCACGGCTCTATCCGCCGACCCCCTGGACCGATGATGCGCGGACGGCATATCTCCGCCTCGCCAATGAGACCATAGCGCACACCCGCACCCTCCTGCCGCAATGGTTTGGCCAATTGCCCGCCTATCGGGCCGAGGTCGTTCGCGAGCCTTCCTTCAGTGAGGTTGCCGGCGGCGCGGCTCACGCTGGTGGACCCAGTCCCGACGGTGCCCGGCCAGGGCGTGTCTATGTTCATCTTCTTGGCAAGACCGATGACCCGGCGGACGTTTACAATCTGATGTGCCACGAAGGCATTCCTGGCCACGTTATGCAGGGCGACATTCAGGTCCGTCAGAAGGACGCCCCGAAGTTTCGCAAGTCGTACGGCTATGTGGCCTATAACGAGGGCTGGGCCCTCTATACCGAGGCGCTCTGCAAGGAAATGGGTGTCTATCCAGACATTGCTGCCGACTTCATGCGCCTGGATGCCGAGTTGTTCCGTGGTGCCCGTCTCGTTGTGGATACCGGTATCCACGCCATGGGGTGGACCGAGGATCAGGCCGTTGACTACATGATGAAGACGGGCCGTCGCCCGCCCGATCAGGCGCGGTCCGAGGTCCGTCGTTACATCACCCTCCCGGGCCAAGCGACCGGCTACAAGATCGGCATGCTCAAGATCATGGAGCTTCGTCACAAGGCCGAGGCCGAACTCGGGCCAAAGTTCGACCTTCCCAGCTTCCACGACCTTGTGGTCGGGTCCGGCTCTATGCCCCTGCCCGTCCTTGAGCGCCGGGTGAATGACTGGATCGCTACACGCCGCTAGGGATATTGGCCGCGAGCAGGTCGGCGGGACAAAACGGAAACCTTGCACAAAACCTTGTGGGCGCCCCGATGTTCTCCACTGTTTCTAGCGGTTGGCGATTCGTTCCGATTTCTGACAGGTTTCTGACTAAAAATCGCGAGTTCTGGGACAAGCAGGATGACCATCATGCATCGCGTTTTCGTCGCAACTGCACAGTTTGACCGCCTGGACTACTGGCTGCATCACCCGAGGTCCCTGGAAGGCCTCGAGGCCATGGGCGACGCCCTTCGTCCTGGCGCCAGGGTCATGCTTGTCGGCCCGGCGGGCCAAGAACAGCCCGCCAGACTTGAACATCAGGAAGAGGTCAATTGCTGGGTGGCCTATCCTAGCCTTGGAACCGCCGATTAAGCTTGCGCATGCCACCGATCCAGCGGCCGTAATCGTTGGTCTTATTGCGCATGTAATCCAGCACCTCCGGGTGGGGGAGGATTAGGAAGTCTTCGGCTTCGATAGACTTCACCACGACCTCTGCCAGGAAGTCTGGCTCCATCATGCCGTCAATGCTGGCGACGCCATCGGGGTTGCCGGCGGTCATGGCTGTGCGCACCGCCTGAGGGCAGAGCACGGACACCTTGATGCCTTGGTCGCCGTGGGTAATGGCCAGCCATTCGGCCAGACCCACTGCGGCGTGTTTGGTCACCGCATAGGGTGCTGAGCCGATCTGCGACAGCAGGCCCGCAGCCGAGGCGGTGTTCAGAAGATAGCCGCCGCCCCGGGCCGCCATCAGGGGCACCAGGTGACGGGCCGCCCAGACATGGGCCATGACATTGATGTCCCAAATCCTCTGCCAGTCGGCATTGGGGGTCTCAGCCCCGCCGCCGACACCGATCCCGGCATTGGAGCAGAATAGGTCAATGGGGCCATGCTCGGACTCGACCGTAGCGATCAGGCCCTTGATGTCGTCCTCGCTAGAGACGTCGACCTTTAAGGCCACGCCACCAATCCCGGCCGCTGTGGCCTGGGCACCAGACTCGTCGCGGTCAGCGCAGACGATCAGCTTGGCACCTTCCTTGGCAAATCTTTGGGCCATGGCGCGGCCGATGCCGCTGGCTGCGCCCGTGATAACGATGATGCGGTCCTTAAGGTTCATGGTCCCCTCACTCTATGGTTTGTGTGTCTGGAGCATGTTTAGCGCCAGATGGCGGCGGATGTCTGCATCGGCCTTTCGACCTGTCGCCTGAAAAATGGGCTGGGCTGGTTTCGTGGGTCTACCGTCCGAATTTCACTAGCCGCGGAGGGTGCTGCGGCCTTAGCAAGTTGCATTCCTAAGTTACGGAAGGTCTCACATGCAAAACCGCCGCAATCTGCTGTCTGGCATCGCCCTATCAACCGGCCTTGGCCTGGCCACAGCCTTTCGACCCAAGGCGGCCCTGGCCCAGGCGGCCACAGGCGGCGGTCAGGCCATGTGGGGAGGTCGGTTCACGGAAAAGCCCGGGGCCCTGATGCAGGAGATCAATGTCTCCATCGACGTTGATCGCCGGTTCTGGCGTCAGGACATCACCGCCTCCCAGGCCCACGCCGCCATGCTGGTCAAACAGAAGATCATTGCCGCCGATGACGGCGAGAAGATCCAGGGAGGCCTGAAGACCATCATCGGCGAGATCGAGGCCGGAACCTTCCCCTTCCGCCGGGAGTTCGAGGACATTCACCTCAATGTCGAGGCCCGGCTAGGCGAGTTGATCGGTCCGGCATCAGGGCGCCTGCACACCGCCCGGTCGCGCAATGACCAGGTGGCCACGGACTTCAAGCTCTGGGTCCGCGACGCCCTCGATGACATGCAACTCAAGGTCAAGGACCTGCAACTGGCCCTGGTCACCCGGGCTGAGCAGCACGCCGACAGCCTTATGCCAGGCTTTACCCACATGCAGCCGGCCCAGCCCATCACCCTGGGCCACCACCTCATGGCCTATGTGGAAATGTTTGCCCGCGACGTCTCGCGCATGGCCGATGCTCGCACCCGAATGAATGAGTGCCCCCTGGGTTCAGCCGCCCTGGCAGGTACCTCCTTTCCCATTGACCGGACCATGACCGCCCAGGCCCTGGGCTTTGCCCGGCCGACGGCCAACAGTCTCGACGGGGTGGCCGACCGCGACTTTGCCCTGGAGGCCCTGTCCTGTTTCACCCTCTGTGCAGGTCACCTGTCGCGGCTGGCCGAGGAAATGGTCATCTGGTGCAATCCGCAGTTCGGCTTCATCGCCTTCTCGGACTCCTACTCCACCGGTTCCTCCATCATGCCGCAGAAGCGTAACCCAGACGCCGCCGAGCTGGTCCGCGCCAAGTCCGGCCCGATCAGCGGTGACTTCCTGGCCCTTAACACCGTGCTCAAGGGCCTGCCGCTCGCCTATGACAAGGACCTGCAGGAGGACAAGCCACCGGTCTTCCACGCCTTCGACGCCCTAGACCTTGCCATCCGCGCCATGACCGGCATGGTGCTAGACTTCAAGGCCAACACCGCCCGCATGGCCGCTGTCGCCGCTTCGGGCTTCTCCACGGCGACAGACCTCGCCGACTGGCTGGTCCAGAACCTCAACATCCCCTTCCGGGAGGCACACCACATTTCAGGCGCAGCCGTGAAGCTGGCCGAGACCAAAGGCGTAGAGCTGTCCCAACTGACCCTCAAACAGTACCAGAGCCTCAATCCCGGCATCACCGCCGACATCTACCGCGTCCTCACCGCCAAGGCCTCCTGCGAGGCTCGCACCTCCTATGGTGGCTCGGCACCAGCCCAGGTGCGTCAGCAGGTGGTGCGGTGGAAGGGGCTGCTGACGGCGAAGGGCTAAGCTTAGGGAGCGTCACGCGTTTCCGGCCAGGAGGCGGCGGTCCGGCTGAAACTGACTTGGATTGTCGGACGCACTTCTCCGGTGTCGATAAAAGCCTCCATATCGACTGCCAAGGCTTTGGCCTTCTCGATTTGCGCGGCGTTCGG
>CAITHQ010000106.1 GCA_903892305.1 uncultured Alphaproteobacteria bacterium | reverse complement strand
CGCTGAGACAAAGTTCGACGGGGACAAGCTGGTCTCCCGCGTCTCCAAGAACTGACGTGATTCCGGTAGGAATAGGATCAAGAGCGGAACCACCATCAAGGGGGATATTCCCGCAATATAGAAGACCGACGTCCAGGTGGTTCCAAAGGCTGAAGCCAGGGTCACAAGACTGACCAGGGCACCCCCCAGGGGCATGCCAGAATACATGATCGAGACGGCCAGGTTCTTCTGCCTGGGATCGGCACCTTCCGCCACCAGGGCGATCATATTGGGCAGGGCACCGCCGAGGCCGAGACCTGTGACGAAACGCGTTGCGAGCAGAATGGGAAAGGTCGACGACATGGCCGTCGCGAGGGTCATTAGGCCAAAGACCGCGACCGACACAATCAGGATCCGCTTGCGTCCAAAATGGTCGGCCAGATGACCGCCGATGATAGCGCCGATCAAAAGGCCAGCCGTACTAGCGCTGAAGAACCAGCCCAAGGGTCCGGGCCCAAGATGGAAGGCGGGCGCGAGCTTGGCGGCCACAACCCCGGCGGCCTGAAGATCCATCCCTTCACAGAGGGCGACAAGCCAGCAAAGGGCCACAATCTTCGCGGCGCTGTGAGCAACCAATCCGTCCGATGGAGCGACGCGGGTCAAGCCTCTGGCTCGAAGGGGTTCTCAATGGCCCCGAGCCCTTCAATCTCCACACGCACCCGGTCGCCAGCGCGAAGTCGGATGGGTGGCTTAAGGGCAATGCCAACGCCACCGGGGGTGCCAGTATAGATGATGTCGCCGGGAACAAGAGTCATGACCTGGGACAATTCGGCGATCTGGGCCCATACGTCAAACACCAGATGGCGAGTATTGGAACTTTGGCGGAGTTCGCCGTTGACCAAGCACCGCAGGTCAAGGGCATGCGGATCAGCGATTTCATCAGCTGTCGTTATCCAAGGGCCAAATGGACCATGAGTGTCAAACGACTTTCCCAGCATCCACTGGCTGCTACGTCCCTGCCAAGCCCGCTCGGACACATCATTGCCAACGCACCAGCCGAAGATCGCCGCCCGTGCATGGTCCCGGTCAATGTGGCGCCCTCGCACGCCCACAACCGCCACCATCTCCCCCTCATAGTCGACGAAGGCTGAGGCCTTTGGGATTTCCACTGGGGCAAAGGGGCCAGTCACGGAGTTGAGCTGTTTGGAAAACCAGATCTGGGATGTGGGGGTTTCCTGTCCCGTTTCGGCAATATGGTCTGCATAGTTCAGGCCAATCGCCATGATCTTTTCGGGCCTTGGCACAGGCGCCAACAGCTTCAGGTCGACCAGGGGAAGTGTGTCGGTCGCCGCCGCCGCCAGTCTGCGGGTCTCAGCCTCCAGATCACCCCACCGGGTGATGAGATCAATCATATCCAGCGCAAGGCCGGGCGCGGCGCGGTTCAGGCGGACGACCTGGTCGCCGTCAATGACGACACCAATTTCGGAGGCGTCTTGGTCGAGAGGTTGAAAGGTAGACAGGCGCATAGCGTTGGATTTTCCGATGAAAGGGTCAGATCAGGCCGTGGTAGGACCCGCCATCCAGCTGCAGATTTTGGCCCGAGATGAATCCGGCCTGGGCACTGCAGAGGAAGGCGCAGGCGTCGCCGAATTCTTCCGGCTGACCGAAGCGCTTGGCGGCGATGGAGTCTGCGATTTCGGTGCGGGCCTCCTCGTAGGTGATGTTCTTCATGGCCATGGCAAGCTTGGCCATTTGCTGCTGACGTTCGGTGTCAAACCGCTCGGGCAGCATATTATTGATGGTGACATTGTCAGCGGCCACCTCTGGCGCCAAGGCCTTGCAGGCCGCGGTAAGGGCGGCGCGGGCAGCGGTTGAAAGCCCCATCGGTCCCCGAGGAGATTTTACCATGGCACTGGTGATGTTGACGATACGTCCGAACTTACGGGCGCGCATGCCGGGCAAAACGCCACGAATGAGCATCAAGGCCGGCAGCATATTGGCATCGATCGCGCCCAGCCAAGCGGTTTCGTCCCAATTGGCGAAATGGCCAGGGGGCGGACCTGAATTATTGTTGACCAGGATGTCTATGACACCGGCAGCCTCCAGCAGGGTCTTACGACCCTCAATCGTCCCGATGTCGGCGGCGACCGCTTCAACTTCGCCGCCAGTCTCTCCCGCGATCCGATCCCGAGCGGCCGCAAGCTTTTGCGGGTCACGCCCATTGATCACCACCACTGCCCCCTCCCGGGACAAGGCAAAGGCACAGGCATAGCCCAAGCCTTGGGAGGACGCGCAAACCAGTGCGCGCTTGTCTTTCAATCCGAGGTCCATCAGGCGACTCCTGTCAAGGCTGCGGCCACTGGAGTGGCGAGATAGGTGGAAAGGGCTGCGGCCAGATGTTGCACACCCTCTGCGCCGCCGCTGGAGGTGATGGCCAGGATATGGCCGTCGGGTCGTACCAAGACTGCGCCCTGTGGCTCTAGGCCCATGCGGGCGGACCAAGCCTCCCCCGGCACGTGAAAATCTGCGCCTTCCGTCTTTTGGATCAAGGGCGCTTTAAGGCCGGCGGCCAAGGCGGTCAGGTCCCCGGCCATAGCCCCTGCGATCAGGGTCAAACCGTTGGGATCGACGAGCTCAAGGGTCGAACGACCATCGGCGAATTCCACATGCGGCAGGCGAGCACCGACCACGCATTTTGGGGTAAACTGGCTGATGGGTAGGGTGTCGTCATCCTTCAAGACATCCCCATAAGCAAAGCCAAGTTGCAGACGCAGGCTGTCGAAGTGATCCTTTTGGAAGGTGACCGCCTCATCGATTTTAGTCCGGGACTCAGGATCCGCAAGGCGGGACCGGAAGGTTGCCTCGTCCACCGTTCGGTCGGCACCGTAGCCCAGGGCCTCAAACAAGACGCCTAAGCGGAAGGTATTGGCCAAGCTTTGGCCCATATTGGTCTGTGCGATAATACGGCGCTCTGGCTCGTAGCTCTCCAGCATTTCTGGGGCCGCCCAACCGGCCTCAACCGCAGCGATCTTCCAGGCCAGATTGTCGATGTCGCCAATCCCGGTATTGAGTCCCAGGCCGCCAGTCGGGGGGAAGCGATGACCAGCGTCTCCCGCCAGGAACACATTGCCATCCCGGTAGGTCCGGGCAATCTGGGCCGACATTTTCCAGCCCTTGACCCCCTTGATCTGCAAATCTGGCACGGGCACGCCAACGGCAGCGAGGATGGCGGCGCGGCAGGTGGCCTCGTCAAAGTCTTCTGGCGTCGAGTCCGGACTACAGGGATGCATCAGCACCCAGGTCTTCTCTACATCATAGGCAATTAAGGTGCCGTTCAGGCCAGGACCAAAGAGGAAATAGAGGATCCCGAGGTAGTCACCGAGGATGGACCTCAGATTGGCCTCGAAATGAATCGTCATGAAATTGGCGATGCCTTCTGGCCCATCCATAGCGATGCCCAGACTGTCACGCACGGTGCTACCCGCTCCATCACAGGCAATGATATAGCGGCTGCGGACCCTCACCAGCTCGCCGGTTGCGCGATCTAGAAGGGTTGAGGTAACCCCATCGGCCAGTTGGAGGCAGCTTTGCCATTCTAACCCGTGACGCAAGGTGACACCGGCTGGCCTCGAACCGCGCCCTCCAGAACCTCTTCAAACTGTGGCTGGGCGATATTGATCAGGGGCCATGGGGTGACGGCGCGCACTGCATCGTCCTGGCGTTCATAGGCAATCCGGCCGATGGGAGGTGCGCTGAGGGTTTCCATCATCCACACATGGGCTCCATCGGCCTTGCGGGTCGCCTGGGCGTGGATCTCATCCATAGGCAGCCCAGCCGCCGCACAGATCTCAAGAGACCTAGGATTGAGGGCGTGGGCCTTGGGTGAGTCCAGGCGCTGGGGGTATTTCTCGGCGACCAGTACCTCAATGCCCCGTCGCGCGAGTAGCTGGGCACCCAAGAGGCCGACAGGCCCACCACCGACAATGAGGACCGTGGTCTGGATCTCTTTCATCTCTTGCCTCACGCGGGCTTGGATTGCGTTTGGGGTGGGATGGTGCGGCCAAAACTAGAGGGCATGTTGGGGCCCCATTGGCTCAAGGCACCCACGTCGATGGAGTGGTCTCCCACCGGGACGGTGGCGTCGAACTGGTCGCCGTCTGTCCAATGCTCGTGAATATGGCCCCAGGGATCGCGCCAATAGTCAAAGATCTGACTGCCTAAGAGGTGACGTCCGACACCCCATTCATGGGCCCTACCCTTGGCGGTCAAGTGCTCCCGTCCGGCCTGCACATCGTCAATATCGCAGACCTCCCAGGAGAGGTGGTTTAGGCCAGAGACGCCGCCAGCGGACATATTGCTGGCAAACAGTAAGGAATGGTGATCGGCAGGCTCGGCACCCTTATCGCAGCGGGTAAAGATCGCCACCGGCATACCCGGCGCCAGATTGACCCGATCTGAAGCGAGCAGCCCAAATCGCGCGTGGTACCAGGCCAGGATAGCCATTGGGTCAGGGACATTCAGGGCCAGGTGACCAAATCGCTTGATGCGGCTCGGGCCCGCCTTGATCCTTTGGGTTGCGCCAATGCGCTGGAAGGCTTGCCCCATGTTCAGGGGGCGAGGCTCCAAATTGCCGCGGGGCTCGACCTGAACAATCCCATGGACAACCTCGACCAGGAGGCCGATGGGGTCGCGCACCGTGGTGCGAACACCTCCACCGGGTCCATCAAGATCCTCCAACGGGGTGAAGCCCTCCGTGGCGGCTAAGAGGTCTAGGTCCTCACGGCTGGCAGCTTCGAACGCAAAACCCGTCAAGGCTGGCGAGCCCTGATGAATGACATGGACATAAGGTGCCGGCCCGGAGCCCCGCATAAACAGCACATCAGCGCGGCGCTCTGCCCGTACCATGCCGAAGTCCATAAGATAGGCTTCCATTTGGTCAAGGTCGGGGACCTGCAGTCGTGGAAAGGCTACGTCATGGACCTTCACGATCGGCGCAGTGGTCATATCCCCCCCTTTTTTGCCTTGATATCGGCAGCAATTTTACAAATATTGAGATAACTCCCATTTTTTTGAGTGTCAACGGTTTGGGCTTCAGGAATGGGTGCGATTGGCTTGACCAGGCACCAATCCAAAGCCTAAGCAGCTTCAGGAATTTCCCTTCGAGGACGGCGTATAATGATGACTTCCGGGCCGTTCGCTGTTGAAGCCCGACATCAGAACAAGAGCGCCAGGACCCGCGCGCGCCTGATGGATGCTGCCGTTGAGGTCTTCGCCCGAGACGGGTTTGAGGCAGCCTCCGTCAATGAGATCGCCCGCATGGCGGAGGTCGCCAATGGCACCTTCTATGTGCACTTCAAGGATAAGGACGCCATTGCCGCAAACGTCGCCGCACGGATCGCCACCGACATAGCTGACCAGATCGACCGCGCTATGGAGGGCATGGACGATGCCCTGGACCGCTTCGGCTTTGCGACCCGCCAGTTCATCGCCTTTGCCAGCAGCCAGCCGCAATGGGGGTGGGTGATCATCCGTGCGGCGTCATTCCTGCCGGAGATGCACCGGCAGATGGAAACACACATGTGTGCAGACCTGGAAATGGGGTGCCGTCAGGGGCAGATCTCTGCGGAAATTGATGCCTTTCTGGTGGACACCATTACCTCCATGGTCTTCGCCGCCTTGGCCGCCCGCCTTCGCGGCGATGCCGGGCCTGAGGCTGGATCCAGGGTCACCGAATTGGTCCTCAACATGCTGAACATTCCCCCGCAAAGGGCCCATGAGGTGGCCTGGCAGGACATCACACTTAAGGACCTACACCTGCCAACCCAGCCTAAGACGGAACGCCTAGCCCATTAGATGGAAGGGTCGCTAAGCACCCCGATCAAGATTTGACATATCTCCCAATTTTAGTGTTTTGTGGCTTGCGCTTTGAGGTCGCAGAGGGCTCGTTTTGATATCCAGGGCCCAACGCACGTCGGTGACTGTCAGGGGGACATGATGAGCGACCAGGATCTGATCGGCTATGCGGTGGACGACGGCGTCGCCACAATCCTCTTTAACCGGCCAGAAAAGCTGAACGCCCTGACCCCGGCCATGCTGGCCATGTTTTTCCGCACCGTGCGGCGGGCGGCCAGCGATCCAGCGGCCAGGGTCATCGTCATCACAGGCGCAGGACGCAGCTTCTGCGCCGGCCTTGACCTTTCGGTAATTGGCGCTGGCGGGACGGCCCAGCCACAGAGCGAAAGCCCGCCCCCAGCCCCACAGTGGGGCGACGACATTGGCCCGGACCTCTCGCGGTTCTACTCCGGCGGCTGGAACGAACTGATCACCTCGCGCAAGCCCACCATCGCGGCCATCAACGGACCGGCATTCGGCTGGGGCTTTATCCTGTCCCTTCACTGCGACATTCGCTTTGCCGCTCAGTCGGCCATGATGAATGCGACCTTTGCGCGCTTGGGCGTGCCCGCAGAAAAGGGGTCTGGCTGGCTTCTGACCCGGCTGATCGGCACGGCACGCGCCTTGGACCTGCTCTACACCGCCCGCCGACTTGACGGGGCGGAGGCGGAGCGCCTCGGCTTGGTCAATGCCGTGCTGCCGGACGACGCCCTGATGGCCCACGTCACCCAATATGCCCGCCAGATCGCCGCCAACTCTGCCCCCCGGGCCCTGGCAGCCATGAAGGCGCAGGTCTGGTCGGCCCTGGATGATCCTTATGATGTCGGATTCGCTGACGCTGACCATGAACAGGACCTGGCCACAAAGACCGAAGATTTCCGGGAAGGGATCACCAGCTACCGGGAAAAGCGCGCGCCGAACTTCCGCGGCGTCTGATCGCCCCCTCGCCTGCCCGTCTTGCCGGGCTTTGGTGCGTCACTAAGGAGCTCTGTCCATGAACCTGACCGCAAATGTCCTGATCACCCTGGTGGCCCTGGCAACGGGGCTGGCCCCCATGAAGGCGGACTTCAACGCGACCCACGCCACCAACCCCCTGTGGACGCCCCATGCGCGGTTTCATGTGGTCTGGCAGGTGCTTTGCCAGTCTGGCGTATCGCTGTTCATTCTTTATCTGGTCTGGATGGCAGATTTCGCCGGCCATGCCCTGATGGCAGCGATCTTGAACTTCAACTGGGCCCTGACCTTTTTCATCACCCTGTTCAATATGAAGCGCTTCAGCGGATCTCTGAAGGATGTGAACGGCATTCCGCCCTTTCACTTCAAGATCGGCGGCAAGGACCATGTGGTCGACACCAACCTTTTCGGCGCGACCCTGCTGGCCATCATCAACGGCATTGCCACTGCCCTACTTCTGACCTGAGGCTGCGAGCGCGACCTTGTTGTTCGTCCCAATTCGTAGGGCGGTCGGTCTGGCTTCACAGTCAAGGCCGCCTGTTGTTTTTGCAGGCGGCCCTATTGTCCAGGACGGACTCGGGGAAAGACCGACCGCGACAAGACTTGTCGTAGGAATTTGCGGCTGAAGAGATTCCTAGAACTGGTAGGACAACAGCAACCGAATGACGCTGAAATGGCCACGGCTCTTATCTGAGATACTGACGGTCCCAGGGGTTGAACCCGGAATGTCATAGGTCTCATTCCGACCCTTTACCTTCACGTAGAGATATTCCAAGCGCCCCAGCACTGTGTTGCTGATCGCGTATTCACCACCAGCCCCACGACATAGCCGTCGGCCGACTTGGAGCCATGGGGCGTATAGGTGACCGATGTGGTTGGACCCGTAGGCGTATAGGTGACAGAGCCCTTGGACGAGGTAGCGGTCCCGCCAAATGCTAGTCCCGCTGTGCCGTAAAGGTTGAGGTTTGGGGTCACAAGATATCCCGCCGTCCCCCGAACAGTCGCCAAGTAGTTGGCTGTCGTACCCGACGAAAACTTGTATGTCCCACCCTTCAGAAGGTCGGTATTGCTGGTGGTATAGGTCTGTTCTGAGCGGTGATAGATCGACCCCAGGCCCGAGATATCGGCCTCTGCGCCCAGCACGATTGGCTGATCCTCGACCTTGAAACGATATCCTCCCAGCGCGCTATAGGTTGAGACGCTGTTCGGGGCGACCTTCAGGAATGTTTTTGCATCGGCAACCTGCTGTGCCGTTAGGCCCACCTGTGAGAATTAATCCACACCAGCGCTGAAGGCCGTTCCGGAGATGACGCCCACATAGAAGCCGCTACGTTCAAATGGGCTGTTGGCTGCCTGCGCGCTGGCACCGTTCGCGCTAACCAGGGTGAGAACTAGTGCCGATATACCAAAGGACAACCCTATGGGGGAGCCGAAGGAGTGAAGTAATTTCATGCCGAACCTCGATGATGAACCCAAGCCTGGGAGCTCATGCTGGTTGGAAGGCGCGGAGGCTTCAGGGCAGGACCAGACCGGACATTTTGGGGTGCCAGGGTATTCCTGACTTCAGTGGATCAAGGACGGCGGAGACCTGACTGTCTCATTGCGGCGGCCTTCAGACGCGCAAGGCTGACGCGGCTTCCAAAATAGCTTGGAAGTGATTGCGGCCTTCCGAGGCCGCAGCCTCTTGATAGACACTGCGGTACTCCAAAGGGGTACAGCCCGTTACTTCGGCAAAAAACCTGCGGAAGCTTCGATCATCTGAGAATTCAAGCTCAAAGCCGATTTCGCTGATGGTCTTATTGGTGGTTGAGATCAGCACCATGGCCTTGGCTGCCTTGATGCTTTTCTCCAAATCACGCACCGAGTAAGCGGTCTCTTTGAGCGCGATCCGGCGCTTCTGGCGCGTATCGACATTCCTGTCAGTGGCCATGGTCTGTGCCTGTTGGAGCAGCCCTTCCGCATTCATGAGGGGGAGTTGGTTGCGCGCCATGATTGGCCTCATCTTGTCCGCCAAAAGACCCCAGCGAATGGCATTGCTTACGGGGTCTGCGCCATCACCTGCGCGACGGGGAAAGGACAGCTTGGCCGTATCAAATTCCAATCCACTGAAGTCAGATAGAATGACTTCGCAATCGGCGTCTTG
>CAITHQ010000105.1 GCA_903892305.1 uncultured Alphaproteobacteria bacterium | reverse complement strand
TCAAAGCGATAGAGCGCATAGGAGGTCCAAAGCGGAGCCACCTGCGGGATCACGCCCCAGACCACTTCCTGCAGCTTCGCAGCGCCGGTGGCCCGAACCCCTTCAACCGGACCACGGTCAATGGATTCCACGGCTTCAGCAAAGAGCTTGGCCAAGACGCCGCCCGTATTGATCGAAAGAGCGAGCACGCCCGCAAAGGGCCCTAGGCCGACAGCCACCAGAAAGGCTGTGCCGATCACTAGGTCGGGCACCGACCGGACCAGGTCCATCAGGCGGCGAATGGGCAATTGGATCGCCGGTGGCGCGACATTGCGAGCCCCAAGCAATCCCATGGGAACTGCGATGATGATGGCCAGGGTTGTGCCCCAAAGCGCCATTTGGATGGTCAGCCACATCTTGCCGATCAAGTCCTGCCAATCGGAAAAGTCCGGATGGAGGAATCCCGAGACGAACTGCCCCATATTTTCGGACTTCGAGAACAGCAGCGGGAACTTGCTAATTTCCGCCGGACCGAAGGCCATTATCAGCATGAGAATAATCCCGCCCCAAAGGCATAGATCGAACACCTGCTCACCAAGCGGGCGCCGGGGCGGGGACAGGAGCGGGGCTTCAGTGGCGGGTCTCATTTGGACCTACTGGGCATCCAAGGCTTGGCCGGTTTTGGCCTGCAGGGCGGCTTGCTCGGCCCTGACCCCATCCAGCACCTTTTGTGCGACGGCGATTTTGGCATCGTCCTTAGACCGGACGGCCTCCTGCAGATTTTCCGAGGCTTCCATTTCACGAACCGGCAGGAGATGGCTGTCATCAGCCGGCTTAAATCCACCAATCGAGATCTTGGATAAAAGCGCGCGCTGACGGTCTGCCTCAGGACCTTCACCCTGGGCGTAGGTCAAAAAGAATTGGCGCAGCTTTTCCTTGACCGCCGGATCGAGATCCTTGCGCCAAATGATCGGGTCTTCGGGCAGGCGGGGCGAGGTCCAAATCACGCGAACCTTGTCCACCACAGTTGGCTGACCCTTGGCAGCCAGCTCTTTGTCCCGCTCACGGTTAAGTCGCATGGACGTAGAATTGCCTGTCGCCACGTCGAGCACACCATTGGCGACGCCCAGCAGGTTGGCATTGTGGTTGGCTGACTTCACCGTCTTGAAACAGTCGTTTACGTCGATGTCGTGTGGCGAGAAAAGATAGGTCTTGGGGGCCAGTGTCCCCGAGGTCGACTTGGCATCGCCAATGCCGAAGTTCAGGGTCTTGCCGCACTTCAGAACGTCTTCCAGAGTTGTCTTGCTCTTGGCGGGCACGATGACCACTGAGGTATAGCCGTCATCGCCGGAGGGATCGAAGGTTCGCGCAAAGACTTCACCGCCGGCCCGGCGCACAGCTTCCAAGCCAGAGAAATTGGTAAACCAGCCAAAATGGGTTTGCTTAAAGCGTAGGGCTTCGACCAGGGCCGTGTTGTTGGCACCGAAGAAGGGCACGATCTTCAGACCGGTGGACTTCTCCATATCGGCGATAATC
>CAITHQ010000104.1 GCA_903892305.1 uncultured Alphaproteobacteria bacterium | reverse complement strand
GCCCACTTGGGATCGCCAAACCGCAAGATGAGCAGACTGACGATGAAGGCCAGTCCGGGCAGGGCACCTCTGAGCACCCTGTAGATCCGTTCGCGCAATTCTACATTACCACCCACCAGATGTCCGGCCCCGCGGGTGATGATGAGCGACATGGTGACCATGACGCCCGAGGTGAAAATTTGGTTCCAGCAATAGAGTTCCCAGGCCAGCCCAGACACGCCGCTATGGGCGATCATACTGGTGCAAAAGGGAATGAGGCACACGGTCAGCAGAAACATCAGGTTGAGGCCTGCCAAGGGCCAATCGAAATGGGCGACGCGGCGCAGGGCGTTTGCGTGCGCCATCCACCAGACGCTGACGAGAGCAAAGGACCCGAAAAAGGCCGAAAAATCACCTGCCATTTCCCGCAGACCCCGGACCAAGTCTGCCGCGTTCTGGCCTGATGGGGCCTTCAGCTCTAGGGCCAGCAAGGTCAAGACGATGGCAAAGACGGCGTCTGAAAAAAACAGCATGCGGTGAAGCAGTCTGTCGTCGGCTTGGGCTTCCAAGTCTTGGGATGGCGAGGTCATAGTGGCTCCTGGTGTCGCCTACAGCTAAGGGACTCGAAGGAGCTCTGTCGAGTGTCGCTCTCGCCTTTCTGTCTGCCGACGCTAAGATGCGCCTTCCAAGGAGCCAGAGACTGATGAAGACGCTTAATATTGTTTTGGGGTTGTCCGTGGTCGCCTTAGCCACGGCGTCGTTCGCCTTCGCTCAGGAAACCGCCCCGCCGCCAGCTGCGGCTGAGGCCCTTTTGCCCGAGCGGTTTGCCCCCGAAATCGCCCACTTTGCCGAGGTGGACGCGTCGACACCGCCGCAATCTTGCGCCTATCTGTTCGTCGGGTCGTCGTCTATTCGCTTTTGGAAATCCCTGGCCGAGGACATGGCGCCCTACCCGACGATCAATCGCGGTTTCGGCGGCGCGCTTGTTGCCGATGTCGACTATTATTTCGATAAGGTGGTGACGCCCTATAAGGCGCGCGCGGTCTTTTTCTATGCCGGCGATAATGATCTGTGGGCCGGTAAGACCCCCGAAAAAGTGATCTCCGACTTCAATCAATTCATGACGCTCAAGACCCAAAAGCTAGGAGAGACGGTTCCGGTTTATTTCATTGCGGTCAAACCCTCAAAGCAGAGGATTTCACAGATTGCATTGCAAAATCAGGTGAACCAGGCTGTCCGGACCCTCGGGGAGACGCGCAAGGACCTGCGATTTGTCGACATTGTCCCCAGCATGCTTGAGGCAGGTATGCCTAAGGATATCTTTGTGGGCGATGGACTTCATATGAAGCCGGAAGGCTATGCGCTCTGGACCAATGTCGTTCGGCCCATGATTGAAGCCGACGCCAAGGAAGATCGACCCTGCGGCGCGGACCCTGAGCCAAAACAGAAGCCAAAGCGCCTATGGTTTTGGCAGAAAAAATCCTGAACTCATAAAATCTAAGCAGAGGAAACGTCATGAATGAAGTGAACTATGGCGAAGACATCGCCCTGAGTGCTGAGGCTGTTTGGGCGGTGATCGGGGATTTCTCCGGGATCCGGAAATGGGCCGGTGCCGTGGAGGCCGAGTCCACGGAAGTGACGCCTAAGGGCAAGGTGCGGACCCTGACCATGCCCGGCGGTCGGTCCATCCAGGAGCTGATGACCGACGAGGGGCCGCATCACTACACCTACACCCTCGATCGCCCAGACATGGATGCCTATTTCTCCACCGTGTCGGTGGTTCCAGGCGCGTCGGACGCCTGCCGGATCGAGCTCACCGTCAAGTTCACGCCCAAGGACCCCTCAGCCCTTGAAGCGACCACGGAACAGCTGACCAAGTTCTGCCGTGGCAATGTGAAGGCCATGAAGCGGGCCCTGGGTCTCGCCTAGGCAAGGTGAAGGCGGGGTGAGGGGAGACAGCCGCCCTGGGCTGGGCTAATCAGCGGCCATGTCTGTTCCTGATTGCCGCCTCTACCTCATCACCCCGCCTCGGCTGGACGACCTCGCCGGATTTTCTTCCGTCTTGGCAGAAACCCTGAGCGCAGGTGATGTCGCAGCCCTGCAGATCCGGCTGAAAGATGTCTCTGACGAGGTCATATCCGCCGTCGTGGCCGCCCTGACCCCTGTGGCCCAGGCGCACGGTGTGGCGGTCATTCTCAATGATCGCCCCGATCTTGCGGCCCGATTGGGGTGCGATGGCGTCCATGTCGGCCAGTCTGACATGTCCTGCAAGGACGCCCGCCGGTTGATGGGCCCAGATCGTATGGTGGGGGTTACCTGCCATGATAGCCGTCATCTGGCCATGGACGCGGCCGAGGCCGGCGCGGACTATGTGGCCTTCGGGGCTTTTTTTCCGACCACCACCAAGGACGCGCCCACCCGCGCCGATCCTGAAATCCTGCGCATCTGGCAGGAGGTCATGGAAATTCCCTGCGTGGCCATTGGCGGCATCACCATCGATAATGCTGCAGATCTTGCTGCCGCGGGCGCTGATTTCCTGGCTGTCTCCGCTGGAGTTTGGGCCCACCCTGAAGGCCCCGCTGCGGCTGTTTTAGGCCTCAACGCCGCTATTGCCGAAGGATTAGCCAAACGGGTTGTTCCGGCTGCCTTGCCTTAGGGGTTCGGTGCAACTAGGTTCCGCGCCCTCATGAGCACGCAAACCGCACTTCTAAAGGTCATGTCCGACGCCGCCCGCAAGGCGGCCCGCGGACTTAATCGCGACTTCGGCGAGCTCAATGAGCTTCAGGTTTCCAAGAAGGGCGCGGCTGATTTCGTCTCTGCCGCCGACCTCAAGGCCGAGCAGACCATTTTTGAAGCCCTGGAAAAGGCCCGTCCCGGCTATAGCTTTCTGGGCGAAGAGCGCGGCCTGATCGAAGGCACTGACAAAACCCACACCTGGATTGTTGATCCCCTAGATGGGACCACCAACTTCCTGCACGCCATTCCGCACTTCGCGATCAATATCGCCCTGCAGCGGGAAGGGGCCATTGTCGCCGCCGTCACATACAATCCCGTGACCAATGAGCTGTTCTGGGCCGAAAAGGGCAAGGGCTGCTTTGTTAATGACAAGCGCCTGCGGGTTGCGGCGCGCACACGCCTGGATGAATCCGTGATCGGGACCGGCATTCCCTTTCTGGGCCATGGTCAGCACGCCAAGTTCCTCAAGGAATTGCACCAGATCAGCCAGAGGGTCGCCGGTGTCCGCCGGTTCGGTGCCGCGGCTCTGGACCTAGCCTATGTGGCTGCCGGGCGCCTGGACGGGTTCTGGGAGCGAGACCTCGGCGCCTGGGATATCGCGGCCGGTCATCTGCTGATTACCGAAGCCGGCGGCAAGGTCACCACCATCGAAGGTGAAGAGAACGTCCTGGAAACCGGCAGCATCTGCACGGCCAACCTGGAGCTTCATCCCCTGCTGATAGAGCGGCTGAAGGCGGCGGCCTGAGGTCAGACTTAAAGTCCAGGCTTGACGGAAGCGTCACACAGCGGCGCTAGATAGACGCTATGACCCTGACTCGCAGAACCCTTGCCGCCTTAGCGGTGACCAGCCCAGCCCTTCTTGCGGCGGCTCAGCCCATGAAAAAACGCCCTATTGTGATCGCCCATCGGGGGGCCAGCGGCCTTCGACCCGAGCACACGCCCACCGGATATCGGCTGGCCATCGACCAGGGGGCTGACTTTATCGAGCCTGATCTCGTCCTAACTCGGGATGGGGTTATGGTCGTGCGGCATGAAAACGAAATCGGCGGGACCACCAATGTCGCCGCTCACCCAGAATTCGCCGCTCGCAAAACCAAGAAGATAATCGACGGGGAAGCCCTTGAGGGCTGGTTCACCGAAGATTTCACCCTGGCGGAACTCAAGACCCTGCGCGCCCGTGAGCGCCTGCCTCAGCTGCGGGCCGAGAGTGCCAGCCATGATGGCGCAGATGCAATCCCCACCTTTGACGAGGTGGTGGCTCTGGCCAAGTCAGAATCCCTCCGGGTTGGACGGACCATCGGGGTCTATCCGGAAATGAAGCATCCGACCTATTTTGCCGCCCTGGGCATGCCCTTCGAGGCCCGGCTGGCCAGCGCCCTAAAATCCTCTGGCCTGAACAGCCCGACCGCACCGGTGTTCGTGCAATGTTTTGAGGTCGGTCCCTTGAAGACCATCCGCCAACTGACCCGGGCACCTCTGGTCCAATTGGTGTCAGCCGAGGGCGGCCCCGCTGACCTGCCCAAGACCACCTATGCGCAGATGGTTACCGCTGAAGGACTCAAGGCGATTTCAGCCTATGCCAATGGCGTTGGACCCGATTGGAAGCTGGTGGTTCCCATCGTCAATGACGGCCTGGGTGACCCGACGGACTTGGTCCGGAACGCCCACACGGTCGGCCTAGCCGTTCACCCGTGGACGGTCCGCGCTGAGAACGCCTTCCTGCCGCCAAAGCTGCGTCTCGGCACCGATCCTGCGGCCCATGGCATGGTGGACACCCTCTATCGTGCCCTCTTCGCTACGGGGATTGATGGCCTGTTCAGCGATTTCCCGGGCCTGGAGGCCAGGGTTAGGGACTCCCTCTAGGCATTCGCATCGCCAAACTGCAGGGCGGCGAGCCGGGCATAGAGGCCCCCTTTCTGGGTGAGCTCCTGGTGGGTTCCCTGCTCCACCACGCGACCGCCGTCCATGACGACAATGCGATCGGCCTTGAGCACTGTGGCCAATCGGTGGGCAATCACCAGGGTGGTGTGGCCGACCATGGCCTCGTCGAGGGCCAATTGCACCAGCCGCTCATTCTCTGCGTCCAGGGCACTTGTCGCTTCGTCCAGCAACAGAATGGGGGCGTGGCGGACAAGGGCGCGGGCAATGGCCAGCCGCTGCCTTTGACCCCCTGAGAGACTGCGAGCGCGCTCTCCCAGGGGGGTGTCAAATCCCTCGGGCAGGGCGTCGAGGAAGGCGTCGGCCTGGGCTGCCTTGGCGGCGAGCCGGATCGCCTCCAGGGAGGCTTCTGCCCGGCCAAAGCGGATATTCTCGGCGGCGGAGCCAGAGAACAGCGGACTGTCCTGGGCCACCAAGGCCATGCGACTGCGCACAGCCTTAGGATCGGCCCGGGTGAGGTTCACGCCGTCCACACAGACAGAGCCCGCCTGGGGGTCATAGAACCGCAGCAGCAGCCTTAAAACCGTGCTCTTGCCCGCCCCCGACGGACCGACCAGGGCGACCCGTTCCCCCGGTGCCACATGCAGTGTGAACCCGCTCAGGGCCGGCAGGTCAGGGCGACCCGGATAGGCAAAGGTGACATTCTCGAACTTCACGTCCCCGGCCCCGTCGACGGGCAGGGGCGTGGCGTTGGGCGGCGCAGAAATGCCAGGCTCTGCCGAGAGCAGCTCCGAGACCCGCTCCATGGCACCGGCGGCCTTTTGTACATCCCCCCAGGTTTCGCCCAGGGCACCGGTAGAGCTGGCCGCCATCACGGAGAGAAAGGCAAATTGGAACAAGGCGCCCCAGGACAGGTCGCCCCGCAGGCCGGCGTGGACACCTAGCCAGAACACCCCCACCACCCCACCAAAGACCAGGCCAATGACCGCGGCGGTCATGATCGCCCGGGCGGTCATGCGGCGCAGGGAGGTGGCGAAAGATGCCTCTACGGCCGCACCAAATCGGGCCGCCCCCGCCGCTTCGCCGCCAAAGGCTTGCACGGTCTCCAAGGCATCGAGGGTTTCGCCAGCATGGCCTATGGCCTGGGCAAACTGATCCTGGGTCGATGCGGTCAGCTTCCGGACCCGGCGGCCAAACAGGAAGAGTGGCGCGATCACGAACGGGAAAATCAGCAGAACCAAGCCAGTCAGGTGCGGGCTCACCACCAACAGCATGACCAGGGCCCCGATTAGGGTCAGCAGATTTCGAAGGGCGACAGAGACTGAGGTCGCCAGCAGGCTTTCGACAATCTGGATATCGGTGGTCAGTCGCGACAGGACTTCGCCCGTGGTGGTGGCCAGAAAAAAGGCGGGGTCGAGGGTCAGTATGTGGGCGTAGGCACTCTTGCGCAGATCAGCGACAATTCGTTCACCCAGCTTGGTGACAAAGAAATACCGAAGGGCCGAGGACAGGGCCAGGAGAATGGCCACCCCCCCCAAGAGCCAGAACCAGGGATCGATCGCCGCGCCACTCACCTTGGCCCCGGTGAGGTGATCTACAAGGGCGCGCACGGCCCCAGTGAGGCCCAGGGTCGAGGCCGTGGCTGTGAGCAGGAAAATACCCGCCATAACCACATCGCTCTTATGAGCCCCCATGAAGGGCAGCAATCGACTTAAGGCGCGAACACTTTTTCCCTTGGGCCGCTTCGCCGCCCCTTCAGAGATTTGCTGGGCGAGGGCGGCTCCGGCAGTGGGCCTGCCCTCCACATGGGGTTCACCCGTAAAATCACTCATAAAGATCACGCCCTTGCTCTTCGCCCGCCCTTTGCTGTATAGGCGGCGCTCGCTCGCGTCCGCCCTGCTTGGCTGGCCGAAAACTGAATGCCGCTCTCTTACGTCGGAAGCCTCCGAGATGAAACAAGACACCCATCCCGATTATCACTTCATCACCGTGGTGATGACCGACGGCACGAGCTATCAAACGCGCTCGACCTACGGCAAGGAAGGGGCAACCCTGAACCTTGATATCGACCCGAAGACCCACCCGGCGTGGACGGGCGGCAACCAGACCCTGCTGGATCGCGGCGGTCGGGTTTCGCGGTTCAACGCCAAGTTCGGTGCCTTCACCCGCAAGTAAACGCCTGCGGCGGTCCGGAACTGAAAACGCCGCGGATCAACCGCGGCGTTTTCTGTGTCTGGAGATCTCTGTTGGTGCAGGCTCTAACCGCCGAAGGCAGACCTTAGTCTATCCAGATGCCCAGCCACGGGGTTGGTCGCGTCGGTAACGGTTTGTTCCACATACATGCGGCGATCTAGGTGGCGGACCCGCTCGAACAGGCGCTCGGAACGCTCCAGCAGGGCCTTGAGCCCGGCGGGCATGTCTTCAGGGATATTGCGGCCAGCGGCCATATCTTCCGACGCGAGGCGATAGCGCGCCTCACAGGCATTGAGGGGGGGCATGTCACCTTCGCGCACAGCGCGCTGGACCAGCAACCAGGATGCAACCTGCATAAGTCGCGTCGTCAGGCGCATGCTTTCAGAGGCATAGGACAGGGCGGCATTTCGCGACAGGGATTTGGACTCTTGCCGACCGGCACCATCAAGGTAGGCGGCAGATTCTTCCACCAGGTCCATGCCCTCCTGGAAGGTTCGCCCAAAGAGCTCGGATCGCGCAAAGTCGGCGATCACATCGGCCCGCTGGGCGTTGGTGTTGACGTCGTGCATTTGTCCCGATCCTGATCATTTTCGCCCTAGGGGCGCCGTCGTGGCTCATACGCTGCAACCGTCGTGCCAGGGCGTTATGCGCCCGCCGCCCCTAAATTTCCAGGGCGCAGGGCGCTCTTGTGGATCAAGATCCAAACAGCGCGTCTGCTGCAGCACGACCGGCACGCTTGCGGGCGATTTGGCCCTCGCACCGGGCGATCTCTTCCCTCAGGATCTCTATGCGCTCTTCCAATTCGCCCACGCCGTAGAGTTCCAGGTCTTCTCGGATCGCCTCTTCCAGTCTTTGTCCACGACCGACCCGTGTGCTGACAGGCTCTTCCATGGCCACGCCTCCCTTTCCGATACGCCAAGTTGCGACTATCTCACTCCAGACCCGTTTTTCACGCAAGCCTTGGACGCCCCCCATGACCCAGCCCCTGATGACTGCCATCGCCGTTGAAGGCGGCCGTGGCCCTGCTGAAGCCCTTAAGGCCGTGCAGATTGACCGCCCTGTGCCCGGCCCGGGACAAATCCTGATCAAGGTTGAGGCCGCCGGCATCAATCGTCCCGACATTCTGCAAAGGCTCGGTGGCTATCCGCCTCCGCCCGGTTCGCCTGACACTATGGGCCTCGAAGTCGCCGGCGACGTGGTCGAAGGTGCTGGGCGTTGGAAGGCTGGCGACCGGGTCACGGCCCTGCTGGGCGGCGGCGGCTATGCAGAATATGCGGTGGTAGACGCCCGCCACGCCCTGCCAATCCCCGCTGGATTTACCGCCGTTCAGGCTGCCGCCCTGCCCGAGACGGTATTCACCGTCTTTGCCAATGTGTTCGAGCATGGGGGGCTGAAGGCCGGAGAAACCTTGCTGATCCACGGCGCGACGTCGGGCATTGGAACAACGGCCATCCAAATGGCCAAGGCCGCCGGCGCTAAGGTCATCGCCACGGGGCGAGGGCCTGAGAAGGCTGCCCAGGCCAAGGCCCTGGGGGCCGACGTTTCTATTGACGCCTCCGCCGAGGATTTCGCTGAGGTCGCAAAAGCCCATGGTGGCGTCGATGTGGTACTGGACATGGTCGGTGGAGACTATTTTTCCAAAAACCTGGATGCTCTGAAAACGGGGGGCAGGATTGTCTTCATCGCCGCCCTGGCTGGGGGCGAGATCGCTCTGCCAATCTTCCGCATCATGCAAAAGCGCGCTGTGGTGACAGGGTCAACCCTGCGGCCGCGGGACGCTGACGAGAAGGCCCGGTTGGCGGCAGCAGTTGAGGCCACGGTCTGGCCCTGGATCGCGGCGGGCGCTCTGATCCCCCAGATCGATGCCACCTTTCCCCTCGCCCAGGCGGCCTTGGCCCACGCCCATCTGGAAGGTGGCGCCCATCTGGGAAAGATTGTTCTGACCATGTAGACCGCGCCTCGAACCCCCTATGGACTGGGGCTTTGGGCGAAGACCTGTTGAGCAAGGCAGAGGTTGACGGTTTGCAGTCAACCTCTGCTTCACCTCAAAAGCTGCATTCAGGCCTTCGATCACATATTGTTTTTGTGGCGGGACAATGACCCAAAAATGCTCCGGCCAGATCCGGATTTGTCAATTTTTTTCAGTATGTTGCCGCGAGAAATCCACCAAATTGCCATAATTTGGCCCTGTGGCTTGTATGTCGCACATTTCAACCTACGGCAGGCGGGCGATTGACGTCTTTGCAGCAATGTCGCAGGGAATGCGACACAGCGCGGAACAGCGCCAAGAGATCTTTAGAAGGGGAAACCTAAGGGAATGCGTAAGTTTGCACTGCTGGCCACCAGCACCCTCGTCGCCGCAATTACCGCTGGGGCCGCTTATGCCCAAAGCGGCGGCACCACCATTGAAGAACTGGTCGTTACCGCTGAAAAGCGTGAGCAGAGCCTCCAGGACGTTCCAATCGCCATCTCGGCCTTCACCAGCAAGCAGCGCGACCTGGTGGGCATCAGCACCATTCAAGACCTGACCAACTTCACCCCTGGTTTCGTCTATCAGTCCGCCAACGACCGCGCCTCCATGCGCGGCATTGGTCGTCTGACCAACGTTCACTCGGTTGACGGCGCCGTGTCGATCTACATCGACGGACTGTTCACCACCTCGACCGTTCTGGCCGGCGGCCCGCCGCTGGAAACCGACCGGGTCGAAATTCTCCGTGGCCCGCAAGGCACCCTGTATGGCCGTAACGCCATCGGCGGTACCGTCAACGTGATCACGGCTCGCCCGACCGATCACCCCTATGCAGAAGTCCGCGGCATTGTCGAAAACTTCGGCTTCACCGACCTGCAGTTCGCAGCTTCCGGTCCTGTGACGGAAGGCCTGGATGTCCGAGTTTCTGGCTACAAGCGCGACCAGCGCGAGGGCTATTACACCAATATCAACAAGAACATGCCTTCCGAAGGCAGCAAGCGCGACGAGTACGAAGTTCAGTTCCAAGCCAAGGCCAAGCTCGGCGACAATGCCGAACTCTGGATGAAGTACTTCACCCTGGGCTGGAACAATATCGGTGGTCCAGGTGCCCGCGCCGGCTATCTGGCTGGGATTCAGGAAACCGGTCTTATCGATCCAAATTTCTCCATCGTGAACAACCCAGCATTCGGCTATTCAACAAATATTGATCCCCTTAAGCGTCCGGTTGCTGGCAGCTTGGTCCAGGGCAATGGCGGTACCTTCATCGGCAACCCAGCCGTAAGCGACCATCACCTGATCAACACGAACTACAAGCAACACGTCAATCTGACCGATGTGAAGTCGTTCACCACCAACTTCGTCTATCACTTCGATAATTTCGACGTGAAGTATGTGGGTGGTCTGACCAACTACAAGTATGACCTGCGTGGTGATACGGATGCGACCAACGTCCTGTCCTATCAGATCCCGCTGGCCACTGGCTCGATCTGCGGCACGGTTCACACCCTGTATTCCCTCGGCGGGTCCACGGTTGATTGCGCGCCCAAGACGGTCAATGCCAACAACACCTATCACTATTTCGAGTATCCGCAGTGGTACAGCCACGAGATCAACATCTCGTCGACCACGGACTCGGCGCTGCAGTACATTGTCGGTGCCTATTATTATAACGAACAGTACACTGGCACGGCCTCGACCGCTGACTTCTTCATTCAGGGTCAGACGCCTCTGAACACGCCGATCCTCGGCGCAGCGGCTAACCCAGAAGGCACCTGGTCCACGGGCCATTACTCCCTCACCACCGAGTCCAAGGCCCTGTTCGGTCAGTTGGATTGGAAGGCGACGGAAACCCTGAAGTTCACCCTGGGTCTGCGCTATACGGATGACCACAAGTTCGGCACCGAATATCGCCGCATCCTTTGCGAATCTGACGTCTGCTATTCCGGCCTCTATCCGGCCATTGGCCTCGCGGGCTTCGGTCCAGGTACCGCCGCCAACTGGGGTAGCCTGCAGGGCAATCTGGCGGCACTTCCAGCCGTTGGCAAAGCCCTGGGTCTGGGCAATGCCCTGGCCGGCCTTGGTGGCCTCGGCAATGGTGGTATGGACCTGACGGCGACACTTGCTCCCAAGTCGACGGGTTCCAAGGGCGTCACCAGCCCAATCGTCAATGGCAAGCAGTACGCCATTGATCCGGCGACGGGCGTGGCTCAGCGTAATCTCGGCGACACCTCCCATGCCTTCACGGGCACGGCAGGCTTCCAGTGGGATCCGCAGGATGGCGTGATGGCCTATGGCCGTTACAGCCGCGGTTATAAGGCGTTCGGCTTCTCTGCTGGTGCCTTCCTTGAAGCGCCTGAAGCCAAGCCAGAATTCGTGAACTCCTACGAAGTCGGCTTCAAGACCAATCTTGGCCGTACCATGCAGTTGAACGGTGCCATCTACTACCTCGATTATCGCGACCTGCAGGCCCCTGTGACCGTTAAGGTCACCAGCGGCACCACAAGCGTCAACGTCGGCCAGTTCATCAACCTGGACAAGTCTAAGTCTGAAGGCGTTGAGCTGGACTTTGTCTGGCACCCGATCCAGCCCCTGCGCATGACCGTGGATTATTCGTACAACAATACGGAAATCCTCAAGGCGCCACTGCTGGTGGACGTGAACGACAACATCAATACCGGCGCGAAGAGCGTTGTCGGCAATCGTCTGCCCCAGGCTCCGAAGAACAAGATCGCCATCAATGCGAACTATGGCTTCGAGATTGACGGCGGCCTGCTGACGGTTGGTGCCAGCTATGTGTGGCGTGATGAGGCTTATTCCAGCGTCTTCACCCGTGAATATAACAAGGCCCCGACATGGGATCAGATCGACCTGCGCGCTCACTGGGCGCCAGCCGGTAACAAGTACACGATCATCGCTTATGTGAAGAACGTGGCTGATAGCGATGGTTACGACGCCGCAGTGGGTGCCTCGAACCGTAATCGTATCGTCGGTGATTCCAGAACAGACACCGGTGCTCTGAACCTCGAACTGACCCCGCCGCGTACTTACGGCATCGAGCTGCAGTACCGCTTCTTCTAAGACCCTATACCCCGAGGCTTCGGCTTCGGGGACGGTCGGAAAGTTCAGGGCGCGCTGGTCTCCAGCGCGCCCTTTTCTTTGGCCGTGAGTCAATTGCATTGACGATTTGCAGTGTCTCCCGCAGGCTCTTCCCAACCAATACGATCTGCACCAGATGGCGCGGACAGGGAAGAAAACCATGACCGAGACGCCGACCGCACACTTGCCGGCCGCTGCGCCCCTGACCTTTCAGACAAAGCTGTTTTACGGCCTGGGTTCCGTCGCCTTCGGGGTGACCACCCTATCCCTGACCTCTGCGGTCCTGACCCCCTATCTCAACCGGGTTATTGGTCTGCCAGCCGTCTGGGTGGGCACGGCCATCATGCTGACCTTGATGCTGGACGCGATCCTGGATCCGGCCCTGGGTCAGTTTTCCGACCGGCTGCGCACCAAGTGGGGCCGTCGCCATCCCCTGATGTATCTCTCAGCCCCCCTGGTGGCCCTGACCTGTGTCGTCTTCTGGAACTCGCCTACCCATTGGTCGCCAGAAAAGAGCGGGGTCTTCTTGGTCGGCATGCTGGTGCTGATGAAGTTCGCCGTCAGCCTCTATGAGGTGCCCAGCGCCGCCCTCGCCCCGGAACTGACCATCGACTACAACGCTCGGACCAGCCTGTTCAGCTACCGCTTCTTCTTCGGCGTGGTGGGCGGTCTGGTGATGAACATCGCCCTCTACCAGGTCTTCCTCAGCCCGGCCAACGGGGGCATGCTCAACCGCACCGGTTATGCCCATTACGGCATACTGGCCGCCGTCGTCATGGCCCTCTCCATTATCATTTCCGCCATCGGCACGCACAACCGCATCCCCTATCTCTCCAAGCCAGAAGCCCGGACCGTGCCCTTGTCCCAGGTCTGGCGGGAAATCAGCGCGACCATCACCAACCCGTCCCTGGTGGTCATCATGCTGTCAGGGTTCTGCTCCGGCGTGGCCGGCGGCATGGGCACGGCGCTCAGCCAGTATTTCTTCATCGAGCTCTGGGGCCTGAACGGGACATCGGTTTCCTTTCTGGCCATGGCCGGGGTTGCGGCCTCGGTGACCGGGGTTGCCCTTGCCGGACCCGCCGCCCGCCGGTTCGGCAAGAAGGCCGCCATGATCAGCCTGTTCGGCATATCGGTCGTTGCAGATGCCCTGCCGCAAGGCCTGCGACTGCTAGAGCTTATGCCCCCCAATAGCTCACCCTGGGTCTTAAGGATCCTACTGCTGGACGGCTTCTTCTCTGCCACCCTGGCCATTGCTGGCTTTATCATCATTACCTCGATGATTGCCGACGTGGTTGAGGATGCCGCCGTTCAGACCGGGGTGCGTTCCGAGGGTCTGCTGATGGCAGCCAATGGCCTGCTGCCAAAGTTCACCAGCGGCTTTGGCGTCTTCTTAGCCGGGCTGTTGATCACCACGGCGCACTTTCCCACCCATGCCGCGGCAGGGACTGTCGACCCCGACATCATGCGGCACATGTCCATGCTCTACCTGCCCTTTGCTACGGGCATGAAGGTGCTGTCTGTGCTGGTTCTGCTCTTCTATCGGATCGACAAGTCCCGACATGAGCATAACCTGGCGACCCTGGCCGAGGCCGCCGCGACCGCCGAGGCGGCGATCGAGGAAGCCCGGTCCTGAGTTAGAGGCCGCCGAAGCTAGCCAGGGCAACGCCCCCGTCGACGGCAATGGTCTCGCCCACCACATAGTCGCCGGCGCGGCTAGCCAGATAGATGGCTGCCCCAGCCATGTCCTCATCCCTGCCGATCCGGCGGGAGGGAATGCGCTTGGCAATGGCGTCGCCCTGATCCCGGGCGACCCGGTTCATTTCAGAGGCAAAGGCACCAGGCGCAATGCCGGTGACATTGATATTGTCCTCGATCAGCCGGGCAGCCATGCGCCGGGTGAGATAGATCAGCCCCGACTTGGAGGCATGGTAGGAATAGGTCTCCTGCGGGTTCAGGCGGATGCCGTCGATGGAGCAGATGTTGATCACCTTGGCGGGGGCCTCATGGGTTCCGGCCGCCGCCAGGGCCTTGTGCAGGGCCTGGGTCAGGAAGAAGGGGGATTTGAGGTTCAGGTCCATGACCTTGTCCCAGCCGCTCTCGGGGAATTCGTCAAAGGGTGCGCCCCAGGCGGCACCGGCATTGTTCACCAGAATGTCGAGTTTGGGCTCAAGCTCGGTCATGCGGCGCGCCAGGGTCTGGGCACCTTCCACCGTGGAAATGTCCTGGGGCAGGGAGATACACACCCCACCATTGGCAGAGAGTTCAGCCGCCACGGCGTCGCAGACGGCGGCCTTGCGCGACGAGATATAGACCTTGGCACCCTGCGCCAAAAAGCCCTCAGCAATCATCTTGCCAATCCCGCGGGAGCCGCCGGTGACCAGGGCGACGCGACCCTTTAGCGAGAACAAGTCCAGAGCCATGTCGCCCCTCCATTCATTGGGTTAAGGCAAGGGTCATAGCCCGCCCGTCATCCTAGGCAAAGGGCCGACAGTTTTGACTCGCCCCCCCGCCCGGGCCCCTGTAAACAGCCGTTTGAAACTTCCAAGGCCGTCCCATGAGAGACGGTCGCCACCACCTCAGTGAGGACGTCCAGACATGACCACCATTAACGCGGTGACCGACCTAACCCTCGACGGGGACGTGGCCGTCATCACCCTCAATTCCCCGCCCGTGAACGCCCTATCGGCTAATGTCCGCGAAGGCCTCTTCGAGGGCTTCAAGGCTGCGATTGCTGATCCGGCGGCCAAGTCCATCGTGCTGATCTGCGAAGGCCGTACCTTCATTGCTGGTGCCGATATCACCGAATTTGGTGGGGCTATGAAGGGCCCCTCCCTGCAGGACGTGCAGGACACCATGGAAAACTCGCCCAAGCCAGTGGTCGCCGCCATTCACGGCACGGCCCTTGGTGGCGGTCTGGAAGTGGCCCTGGTGGCCCATTATCGCGTCGGCGTGCCTTCGGCCCGTTTCGGCCTGCCGGAAGTTAATCTCGGCCTGCTGCCGGGTGCCGGCGGTACCCAGCGCCTGCCCCGGGTGGTTGGCCCTGAAAAGGCCCTGGAAATGATGACCTCAGGTCGTCACGCCCCGGCCAAGGAGGCCCTGGCCATGGGCCTGATCGATGAGCTGGTCGAGGAAGGCAAGCTGAAGGAAGGTGCCATCGCATTTGCCCGCAAGGCCGTGGCCGAGGGCCGTCCCCTGGTCAAGGTGCGCGACAATAACAGCAAGGTCGAGGCCGCCCGCGGTAAGCCGGAAATCTTCGCTGACTTCCGCAAGGCCAATGCCCGCAAGTTCCGTGGCTTCCTGGCACCGGAATTCAACATCCGCTGCATCGAAGCAGCCGTGAACCTGCCCTTCGCTGAGGGCCTGGGCGTCGAACGCAAGCTGTTTGGCGAACTGATGAGCGGCAGCCAGTCGGCCGCCCAGCG
>CAITHQ010000103.1 GCA_903892305.1 uncultured Alphaproteobacteria bacterium | reverse complement strand
CTACCTTCTGAAGGACGGGAAACAGGTCCGGATCCCCTTGCCGCTGAAGTCCCAATTTGAGGGCTATGTGAATGGTCGCCTGGTCTTCACCCTGAAGGAGGATTGGCAGGGTGCGGGTGCAGGGTCAGTCATCGCCTATAAACTGGCAGACCTTGGCCCGACCCCCGAGATCATTTTCCAGCCGGGACCCAGGCAGGCCATCCAGTCCGTGGATGTTACGGCCGGTAAGGTGGTGGTCAACTTGCTCGATGAGGTGAAGGGCCGGGTTGAGGTTTTTGATCTGGCGCGGGGCCATTGGGTCGGTGAAACCCTGAACCTGCCCAAGGACTCGAGTTTCCAAATTAGGTCGCTTGGAGAGAGCGATGACCTGATCTTCGTCTCTGCCGAAGGCTTCCTCGACCCGCCCAGCCTGTGGCTGGCCGATGGGGCTACGGGGGTGACGGACAAGCTCAAGGACCTGCCGCCGCAATTTGACGCTACGAAGCACGTGGTCGAGCAGTTTTGGGCGACCTCGTCTGACGGCGTCAAAATTCCCTATTTCATCGTCCGCCCCAAGGCGGCCAAGTTGGACGGCTCCACGCCGACCCTCATGTACGGCTATGGCGGTTTTGAGCTCTCCAAACCCCCGGCCTATATTCCGGAAATGGGCAAGATCTGGCTGGAGCGCGGCGGGGCCTATGTCATCGCCAATATCCGCGGCGGCGGCGAATTTGGACCCGCCTGGCATGAGGCCGTTTTGCGGGAAAAGCGCCAACTGGCCTTCGATGACTTTGCCGCCGTGGCCAGGGACATGACAGCCAGGGGCCTGACCTCGCCGCGCCGCCTAGGAATCTATGGCCGGTCTAATGGCGGGGTGCTGACCACCGTCTCCATGACCCAACATCCTGAACTCTGGACTGCCGTGGTGGTGGAGAGCCCGCTGATCGACATGTTACGGTATCACAAGCTGTCGGCGGGATCCTCGTGGATCGCCGAATATGGTGACCCCGATGTGCCCTCCGATGCGGCCTTTATCGGCGCCTATTCCGGCTACCAGAACCTAAAAGCCGGGGCGACCTACCCTGAGGCCTACATCACCACCAATACCCGGGACGATCGGGTTCATCCCGGTCACGCCCGCAAGTTCGCCGCCAAACTGCAGGCTATGGGCATACCCTATCTCTATTATGAGCAAACCTTTGGCGGCCACGCCAATGACGCCGATCCAGAGCTCAACGCCCGCCGTTGGGCCAGGCATTATGTCTATCTAGCTCAGAAGCTGATGGATTAGCCGAGCGCGATCTTGCCTTAAGCGGCACCTTAAGGAAGGGCTTGGAGGACCTGGGCCAAGAGTCTGCCCTCTGGCCCACGGCTGGATCCCTGCCGCCATGCCACGACGATTTCACGGCTGGGGTGCTCTGAGCCCAGGGGGCGAATGGTGACCGGCGCACTGTCCACCAGGCCTGCAGTCACCGACATGGCGGGCAGAAAGCTGACCCCAAGCCCTGAGCCAACCATCTGAACCAGGGTCGGCAAGGAGGTGGCGGCAAAGGCCTCCTCATCTCCGGTTGCCTTGGGCGGTCTCAGGCCGCAGGCCGCCAGGGCGTGATCGCGCAGACAATGACCATCCTCCAGCAGGATCAGGTCTTCGCCCTCTAGGGCTGCTGCCGACATTTCAGACAGGGCCGTCAAACGGTGATTGGCAGGCAAGGCCGCCATGAGCTCATCGTCAGAGACATGGGCATGATCGAGACCCGTCAGGTCAAAGGGTAGGGCTATGAGGGCTGCGTCCAATTGACCCGCGCGAAGGGCGAGGATGAGTCGCTGTGTGAGGTCCTCCCGCAGATAGAGTTTCAGGCTGGGAAATTTGGCCCTCAGGACCGGCAGGGCGCGGGGCAGAAGAAAGGGGGCAATGGTGGGGATGACCCCAAGCCGGAACCGTCCGGTCAGGGGCTGACCCGCATTGCGCGCGGACTGAACCAGCTCTTCGGCTTCGTTGAGAATGACATGGGCCCGCGCCAGAGCAGCTTCACCCACAGCGGTCAGAATGACCCCAGAGCGCGCCCGATCAACCACCGGCGCCCCGAGGATTTTTTCCAGCTCTTGAATACCTGCCGAAAGCGTCGGCTGGGTTACATGAGCAGCATCGGCTGCCTTACCAAAGGCACCGTGTTCGGCCAGAAACTTCAGGTATTGCAGCTGACGTAAGGTGGGAAGCATGACCCTAGGCCTGCTCGAAACTTAAGGACCCGCCCCAGAAGGTTTCCGCCAGCAGGTGCTGAACCCCAGGTTTGCCGGTCGTCAGGAAGATACGGTGCCCTGCCGACCCCACATCGTAGTGCGGGTGCTTGTCGAGATAGTCCACGAGGGCATCGGCTGTTGCCTGGGGCTGGTGGATCAGGGGCGTCCCCGGGGGCAAGGCCGCCCGGAACATATCGGCGATGATCTCATAGTGAGTGCAGCCCAGTATGGCGCGATCAGGGGGGCGACCAATCCTAGCGCTCACCGATTTCACGTGCTGGTCTACAGCGGTTGCCAATTCCACAGCGCTGGCACCGGTTTCGATAAGATTGGCGAGGCTGGGGCAGGGTTCGACAAATACCGCGACATCCTGCCGGCGCTTATCGATTTCAATCTCATAAACCCTGGAGCGCGCCGTAGCGGGGGTGGAAAAGACCGCCAATATGTCGAGTTTTTCGACCTTATCTCCCCGACGTTCTGCCTCGTGCTCCCAGGGCATGCCTGTGGCAGCCTCAATGGTCGGGACGATAATGCCCAAAACATTGACCGGTCGCCCAAGATCTCGGCGATAGCCCGGCAGCCAGGTCTGCTGAAGGCGACGCAGGGCGATGGCTGAGGCGGTATTGCAGGCCAGAACCACCAGATCGCAGCCAGCCGAGAATAACCGCTCGCAACCGGCGCGGGTCAGATCGACAATCGCCTCACCGTCCTTGCCGCCATAGGGGGTGTTGGCCTGGTCCGCCAGATAGATAAGATTGGCCTCAGGCAACCGATCTACCAGCTTGCGATGGACGGTCAGACCGCCAATTCCGGAATCAAAGACGCCAATAGCCATGTTTCCGAGTTAGCTGACCTGTGGCCTCAAGACCAGGGCCGGTTCTCACGGCTGGACCCCGCAGATAGAAAATGACGATTCCGACATGTGACGCGGGCGCAAAGCCCGGCTAGTCTGGTGCCAATCGCGGCGCGGGCCGCACATCGACTAAGTTTGGAGTTTCCATGAAAAGGCGCAGCTTCCTGGCCGCAACCGCCGCCCTCGCCGCAAGTTCGGCACTTCCCAAGGGGGCCCTCGCCGCACCCCTCCCCATGACCCAAGCCTGGACCGGACCCTTTGGCGGCGTTCCGGCTTTCGACAAGGTCAAGGTATCTGACTTTATTCCCGCCATGACACAGGCCATGGCCGCGGAACTGGCCGAAGTTACGGCAATCGCAAATAACAAGGCTGCACCGACCTTCGAAAACACCATCATCGCCATGGAAAAATCCGGCCAGGTCAGCCTTTGGGTCCAGACCTTCTACGGAATTTGGACCAGCACCCTCTCGACTCCGGATGTCCAAAAGGTCGAGACGACCCTCGAGCCCCTGCTGGCCGCGCACTATGACAAGATCGTTCAGAACCCCGCCCTCTTTGCCCGGATTAATGCGGTCTATAGTGCCCGCAAATCCCTGACCCCCGAACAGCAGAGACTGACCTGGGTCTATTGGAACCGCTTCACCCGGGCTGGTGCCAATCTGTCGGTGGCAGACAAGACCCGCGTGGCGGCGATCAACCAGGAACTGGCCGGCTATTTCACCACCTTCAGCCAGAACCTACTGGCCGATGAGACCGACTATGTTCTGTTCCTGACCTCTGAGGCCGATCTCGCCGGCCTGCCTAGCGACATAAAAGCGGCCATGGCGTCCGCGGCCGAACAGAAGGGCAAGGCGGGTCAGTGGGCCGTGCTCAACACCCGCTCGTCCATGGACCCCTTCCTGACCTATGCCGATAAGCGTGATCTGCGTGAAAAGGTCTGGCGGACCTATTACAGCCGCGGCGACAATAATGACGCCAAGGACAATAATGCGGTCATCAAGAAGATCCTGAAACTGCGGGCCGAGCGGGCCAAGCTGTTGGGCTTTCCGACCCATGCCCACTGGCGGGTGGCCGACGCCATGGCCAAGACCCCGGAAAACACCATGGACCTGATGCTGCGGGTCTGGCCCTCCGCCATCGCCCGGGTCCACGAGGAAGTGGCCGAAATGCAGGCCATAGCCGATGGCGAAAAGGCCGGGATCAAGATCGCGCCCTGGGACTATCGCTATTATGCCGAGAAGGTCCGTGGGGCGAAATACGACCTCGATATGAACGAAGTGAAGGCCTACCTGCAGCTCGACAAGCTGAGGGAGGGCATGCACTGGGCCGCAGGCCAGCTCTATGGCTTTACCTTCCATCCGGTCACCGGCCTGCCCGTCGCCCATCCCGATATTAAGATCTGGGAAGTCAAAACCGCCGACGGCACCCATAGGGGACTCTGGTATTTCGACCCCTATGCCCGGGCCGGCAAGCGCTCTGGTGCCTGGATGAGCGCTTATCGCGAGCAGAGCACCTTTAACGGCCAAGTCACGACCATCGTCTCGAACAACTCCAATTTCGTGAAAGCGGCGCCTGGCGAGCCTGTCCTGGTCTCATGGGACGATGCGACCACCATGTTCCATGAGTTCGGTCACGCCCTGCACGGCTTAAATTCTAGCGTGGTCTATCCGACCCTATCGGGCACCAATGT
>CAITHQ010000102.1 GCA_903892305.1 uncultured Alphaproteobacteria bacterium | reverse complement strand
GTGGCCATGCTCTGGTGGCACTGAGTGTCCCGTCGTCCGACCCCGTGCACAAAGCAACCATTGTGCCCCGTGGCCGGGCCTTGGGCATGGTCATGCAGCTGCCGGAAGGTGACCGCTATTCCATGGACTATGTGCAGATGACCTCCCGCTTGGCCATCATGATGGCAGGTCGTGTTTCTGAGGAAATCATCTTCGGCAAGGAACATATCACCTCAGGTGCCTCTAGCGATATTCAGGCGGCCACGGGGCTTGCCCGCAACATGGTGACCCGCTGGGGATTCTCTGACGAGCTGGGCACTGTGGCCTATGGTGACAATCAGGAAGAAGTCTTCCTGGGTCATTCGGTTTCCCGTACTCAGAATGTCTCTGAAAACACCGCCCAGAAGATTGATATGGAAGTCCGACGCCTGGTTCAGGGCGGCCAAGACGAGGCCCGCCGCATTCTCATGGAACGCCTGGAGGACCTGCACACCCTGGCCAAGGCCCTGCTGGAATATGAGACCTTGTCTGGGGAAGAGATCGTCAATGTGCTGAAGGGCATTGCCCCCAACCGTGACGACGCTGAAGCCGATCGCCCGCCGCCGCCTTCGGTATCCGTACCCATCGTAGGCAGTTTCGAACCGATCACGGCATAGGCTCCGACCTTCAAGGACCTAGCCGTGACGCAGGCGAGCAAATTGAGTCCCCAGGTCATGGGGATCGTCAATGTCACGCCAGATAGCTTCTCCGATGGCGGGCAGCGTGACGACTGCCTTGCAGCGGTCGTCCACGCCAGAATCCTTCTGGCCCAGGGCGCTGGTATTCTGGACATAGGCGGCGAAAGCACCCGGCCTGGAGCAATCCCGGTTCCTGAGGCTGAGGAGTTGGGCCGCGTCCTGCCGGTCATCAGGGCGCTTCGATCGGAAACCTCGGCTCTGATCTCCATCGACACCTATAAGCCGACTGTGGCCCGGGCTGCTGTCGCGGTGGGTGCCGACATGTGGAATGATGTCACGGCGCTTAGGTCAGCGGGCGCTCAAGAGGCGGCCGCTGAGCTCGGGTGCCAGGTGGTGCTCATGCACATGCAAGGCGATCCCCAGACCATGCAGCAGGCCCCGCATTATGGGGATGTTGTGGCTGAGGTTTGCGAATTCCTGTTCCAGCGCGCGCAAGCGGCCATGGCGGCTGGCGTGGCCCGTGACCGGATCTGGCTCGACCCCGGAATCGGGTTTGGTAAGACCCTGGCCCATAATTTGGCCCTGCTGGCTCACCTGGACAGGATTGTCGCCCTAGGCTTTCCGGTCCTGCTGGGGGCCAGCCGTAAGGGATTGGTCTACCATCTCGATCCCCTGGCCAAGGCCCCCATAGATAGGCTCGGCGGCTCCCTGGCGGCGGCCCTTGCGGGTGCCAAGGCGGGTGTGGCCGCGGTCCGGGTTCACGATGTGCGGGAAACCGTCCAGGCCCTGAAGATATGGTCGGCCATGACTGAAGCCAGGATCAGCCCCGACCGATAAAAGGCATCTTGGTGGCCATCACGGTCATGAACTGGACATTGGCGTTCAGCGGCAGGCTGGCCATATAGACGACGGCATCGGCCACTGCTGCCACATCCATCACCGGTTCCACAGCCATGGTGCCGTCAGCCTGGGGGACACCCTGGCTCATACGGGCCGTCATCTCCGTCGCCGCATTGCCGATGTCGATCTGCCCGCAGGCTATGTCGTAGGCCCGGCCGTCGAGGGAGGTTGAGCGGGTCAGGCCGGTCATGGCGTGCTTGGTCGCCGTATAGGCCACGGATCGCGGGCGGGGGGCATGGGCAGAGATCGAGCCATTATTGATGATCCGCCCACCCCGCGGGGACTGGTCCTTCATGAGCCGGAAGGCCCCCTGGGTGCAGAGAAATGCGCCGGTCAGATTGACATCGACCACCCGCTTCCAGGCCTTCAGGTCCAGGTCTTCCAGAGGAACCGGCGGGGCCCCTGTTCCGGCATTGTTGAACAGGACGTCCAGGCGGCCGAAGTGCGCCTGGATGCGTGCAAACAGGGCCGTCACGGCATCCGGATCAGACACATCTGTGGGAACGCCCAGCACCTCCGGTTCACCCTGCGCCTGCTCGGCGGTCCTGGTCAGTTCGTCTGCGCGCCGCCCGGCCAGGACCACGGAAAAGCCCGCCCTGTGCAGGGCCAGGGCGCTGGCTCGACCAATCCCAGATCCAGCCCCGGTGACCAGGGCGACTTTCAAATCTTGTGTCATGGGTCGATGCTAGCAGGGGTCAGTAAATTCCCAAGTGCAAAGACGGGTTCAGCGCGCTATCGCCAGACATGGTTCAAGCTCAAGGACGTGTTCTGATCATTGCCGGGTCCGACTCGGGCGGCGGTGCGGGTTTGCAGGGTGACCTCAAGACCGTCACCATGCTCGGCGGCTACGGGGCGACGGCCGTGACGGCGGTGACCGTGCAGAACACCCTGGGGGTGACCGGGGTGCATCCCATCCCCCTTGACCTGATCGAAGCCCAGGCCCGCGCCGTTCTCGATGATATCGGAGCCGACGCCATAAAGACCGGCATGCTGGGTGATGTGGATGTGGTGGAGCGGGTGGCACAGATCCTCGACTCGGTCCGGCATATCCCCGCCGTGATCGACCCGGTGATGATCGCCAAGGGCGGCCACCCCCTGCTGGCAGACCGGGCCATAGGTGCGGTGCGCAGTCTGATGATTCCCCGTGCCGCCTTGCTGACGCCCAACGCCCCGGAGGCCGCCGCCCTGACCGGCCTTGCGGTGGAGACCCTGGACGACCAGCGTCGGGCTGGTGAGGCCCTGCTGAAACTCGGTGCCCAGGCGGTCCTCATGAAAGGTGGCCATGTGGCGGGCGACCTACTCATCGACTTGCTGATGACGCCGGACGGTGAGACCGGGTTCGAGACCCCCCGCCTTGAGACCCGCCACACCCATGGCACGGGCTGTACCCTGGCCTCGGCCTGCGCCACGGGCCTGGCCCAGGGCATGACCCTGACCTCTGCGGTCGCCAGGGCCTGGGCCTATGTCCAGGAGGCCATTGTCCACGCGCCGGGTCTTGGTGCCGGACATGGCCCTCTCGACCACGGCTGGAGTCTGAGAAACCGCCCATGAGACATGCCGCCGAGCTGGAGACGGTGCTGCGTCGCTCCGCGCCCCTGATGCAGGTCCTGACCACCGTGCGGGACCTGGCCATCCCTGACGCCCTGCTGTTTTCTGGGGCTATCTATCAGCGTGTGCTCAATGCCAAGACTGGCCGTGACCTGGATTTCGGGATCAAGGACTATGACCTTGGCTATTTCGACGCCTCTGACACCTCCTACGAGGCCGAGGATGTCGTGATCCGCCAGGTGGCCGCCGCCTTTGACGCGCCCCTTCGCGACATGGTGGAGGTGCGCAATCAGGCTCGGGTACATCTGTGGTTTGAGGGCAGGTTTGGCGAGCCCTATGCCCCCCTGACCCATAGTGCGCAGGCCCTGGGCCGGTTTGTCAGCCCGATGTTTGCCGTGGGTGTGCGCCTAGAGGTCGATGATACCATGACCGTCATCGCCCCCTTCGGCCTGGAGGATCTGTTCGATCTGCGCCTGCGGCCAAACCCGACCCGGACATCGCCCAACTTTGAAAAGATTGCCGCGGCGGCCAAGGCTCGCTGGCCGGAACTGAAGATCGAGCCTGCCTGAAAATCGGGCGTTCTTAAAAAGTTTTGCTTGCCCTAGAGGCGAAACTGGCGTTTCTCCGCGCCGGGCCACGCCCCCCCAACGGGGCGCTGCTCATCTGTAAGGATGGGAGACATCGCTATGAATACCCTCGCCAAGCCGGCCATGCGCCCGGCTCGCCCCGAATTTTCCTCCGGCCCGTGCGCCAAGCGCCCTGGATGGAGCCCCCAAAATCTCCAGAATGCTGTCCTCGGACGGTCTCATCGGTCCAAACCCGGCAAGGCCCGGCTGAAGGATGCTATTGACCGCACCCGTCAGCTGCTGGAAGTGCCGGACGACTATCTGGTTGGCATTGTCCCCGGGTCTGACACCGGTGCCGTGGAAATGGCCATGTGGTCCATGCTGGGCCCAAAGCCGATCCAGCTCCTGGCCTTTGAAAGCTTTGGCAAGGACTGGGTCACCGATGTGGTCAAGCAGCTGAAACTGCCGGCCGAGGTGCTTGAAGCGTCCTATGGAGAGCTGCCGGACCTTTCGAAGGTCCGCCCTGACGCCGACCTGGTCTTTACCTGGAATGGCACCACCTCGGGCGTCCGGGTTCCCAACGCTGATTTTATCTCCGCCGACCGTGAAGGCATCACCATCTGCGACGCCACCAGCGCCGCCTTCGCCCAAGACCTCGACTGGGCCAAGCTCGATGTGGTGACCTTCTCCTGGCAGAAGGCGCTGGGCGGTGAAGCCGCGCACGGCGTCCTGATCCTCTCGCCCAAGGCGGTCGCCCGGCTGGAAAGCTATACGCCCGCCTGGCCCATGCCCAAGCTGTTCCGCATGACCAAGGGCGGCAAGGTGACGCTCGACCTGTTCGAAGGCGCCACCATCAACACCCCCTCCATGCTGTGCGTGGAAGACGCCGTCGACGCCCTAAAATGGGCGGAGTCCATTGGCGGTCTTACTGAAATGCGCCGCCGGGCCGACGCCAATCTCGGTGCCCTGGCCGAATGGGTGGCCAAGACCCCCTGGGTCGAATTCCTGGCGGCCAATCCCGATCACCGGTCCAACACCTCGGTCTGCCTCAAGGTGGTGGACCCCCGGGTCACGGCCCTCTCGGCTGACGCCCAGGCCGACTTCGCCAAGAACCTGGCCTCAGCCCTCGAAAAGGAAGGCGTAGCTCTCGATGTTGGCGGCTATCGCGACGCTCCTCCTGGTCTGCGGATCTGGTGCGGCGCCACGGTCGAGACCTCTGACCTCGAAGCCCTGACCCCCTGGCTTGACTGGGCCTTCCAGGGCCTAATCCCCGCCTGATCATCGACCTCTGCACGCTCGCACACCGGGCGTGCCCATGGCCTCTCCGGACTTAGGGTCCGGAGTTGGCTAGAAAAAGCATTACGATTCAAAAGGATATCAATCCATGCCCCGCGTTCTCATTGCCGACAAGCTCTCGCCCGCCGCCATCGACATCTTCAAGCAGCGCGGCGTCGAAGCTGATGTGAAGACCGGCCTCTCCAAGGAGGAATTGCTGAAGATCATCGGCGACTATGATGGTCTGGCCGTCCGCTCCGCCACCAAGGCCGACAAGGATGTCCTGGCCGCCGGCGTCAATCTGAAGGTCATTGGCCGGGCGGGCATCGGCGTCGACAATGTCGACATTCCGGCGGCGACCTCCAAGGGGATCGTGGTCATGAACACCCCCTTCGGCAACTCCATCACCACCGCCGAG
>CAITHQ010000101.1 GCA_903892305.1 uncultured Alphaproteobacteria bacterium | reverse complement strand
TTTGCAAATGAATCTGTGACTTTTGTACTAAATGAATTCGGAAAATACTGGATCGAATTTGCATATAAGGGTGATTACAGGTCCGTTATGAATATGACCGGAAATGATTTGTTTTCATTTCTTGGCAATCTCAACAGAATGCATGACAGCGTCCAGCTTAGCATTCCCGGCGCACGACTACCCACCTTCATTGCTGAAAATGCCCAGGCTCAATCTATAGATGTTACCTACATTTCAGAGCGAGAAGGCCTGGAACCGTTTGTCGAAGGCCTGCTTATCGGGCTCATGAAACACTTCGGCCATGATGGCGAGGTTCGCTTGGTTGGACCAAACGACCGCGGGGTGCTGTTCCGAATTATCCTGGCCAGCCCATGAAGCCTAGTTTCACTTTCAACGATGAGGATCTGGCCGCTCTTTTTCCTGCCTTTATCAAGACAACGGTAGACCTTGATATCATAGCGACTGGCCCCTCAGTCGCCAGAGTCTTTCGGGACATAGGGCCGGGTGCGAAACTTACTGACCTGCTCGTCGTCGACCGCCCCGTGGGCTTTTTTGACCCCAGCCATGCAGCCAAGAGCCGCTCCCGGGTGATACTTCGCCATCGCGCCACCGGAATGGTCCTGCGTGGCATGGTCGTGCAAGAGGATGGTGGCTATCTCTTCTGCCTTGGTCATGCGCCAAATTCCATGGCAGCGATGAACGTAATCGGGCTGAGCTTTCAGGATTTTTCAGTCGCTGATTCCTCCCTTGACGCACTGCTATCTGTTGAGGTGCAGAAATCGCTGGTTGAGGAACAGAGGGGCCTGATCGAAGAGCTTTCTGAGGCGAAACGCGCGGCAGAATCCGCTGACCTGGCGAAATCTGAATTCCTTGCAAATATGAGTCACGAAATTCGGACACCGCTTACGGCAATCGTTGGGTTTTCGGATCTATTGGCCAAGCTGCCAGACTTAGGTGAGACAGCTCAAAATTATGGAAAAAGGATATCTGAGGGCAGCCGCGGGCTTCTGGCCGTGGTCAATCAGATCCTGGACTGGTCCAGCCTTGAAGTCGGGGCTTTGCATTTAAATGCCGAGGCCTTCAATCCCACTGAGCTCGCGCAAGGCTGTCTTGACCTGCTGGCAGGTCAGGTTGGCAACAAGCCGATCCAGCTCTTGCTTGATGCAAAGGGGGACATACCGGAGGCGCTTTGCGCAGATCCAACCCTCCTACGTCAGATCCTGATGAATCTGCTGGGCAATGCCGTCAAGTTCACCCGTCAGGGAGAGATCAGCATAAAGCTTGCTTATGATCAGGTGCTCCAGCAGCTGAACATAGAGATCAGCGATACGGGGTGCGGCGTTCCTGCAGATCGTCTGCCCCAATTGTTCAACAGGTTTACCCAGGCCGACAGTTCAATTCGGCGGAAGTTCGGTGGAACGGGGCTTGGACTTGCCATAACGCGACACCTTCTCGAGGCGATGGGCGGAACGATCACCGTGCGTTCGCTGGAAAATCTGGGCACAACCTTCACGCTGGGCCTTCCGGCTCCAGCCGTTGAGCGCGTGAGTGAGGCCGAGCACGAGGAAGTCGTCCCCCAAAAGGACGACCTGAGCGCCAAGATTTTAGTCGTCGACGACAACGCGGCCAATCGCGAGCTTCTTCAACATATCCTGCAGGCGCTGGGACATTCCGCAGACCTCGTCACAGGTGGATTTGAGGCCATTGCAGCGTCCCTGGCCCGTCCCTATGACTTGATCCTGATGGACATCCAGATGCCTGACATGGATGGCTTTGCGGCAACGGCAGCCATACGCAAGGCAGCAGGGCCGAACCAGCACAAGCCTATCCTCGCCATCAGTGCCAATGCCACAGCTGGGGAAACGGGAGAATGGCGGACGGGTGGGCTGGACGACTACATTGCCAAGCCGATCAATGTTGCTGACCTCTCCCAAAAGGTCAGTCTCTGGGTGCAGCATGCCCAGACGGTCACTGAGCAGCCCTTATCCAGACAAACGGCCTGAAGAAGCAGGGCCGGCCGACATTGGCAGAGCGCACGGGGCAGAGTAGAAGCGGCCCTCCCGTCTAAACGAGTAATCCCGCCGTGCGTCTGCCCCAAGCCCGTCTCGATCAGGTTCTCGACCGCTTTCGCGAGATCGAAGCCCGTATGGGTGCGGCAAAGGATGGTGCCGAGATTGTGCGCCTATCCAAGGAACACGCCGAGCTGAAGCCGGTTGCTGATGCTGTCCTGACCCTGGCCCGTGCCCGGGACGAAGCACCGGAATTGGAAGAGATGGCGGCCTCAGGCGATCCGGATATGGCGGGTCTTGCGCGGGAAGAGCTCGACACCCTCAATCAACGACTGCCCGAGCTCGAGCGAGAGGTCGCCCTATTGCTGGCCCCCAAGGATAAGGACGAGAACGCCTCGGCCATTCTGGAAGTTCGGGCCGGCACCGGCGGCGATGAGGCCGCCCTTTTCGCAGGCGACCTGTTTCGAATGTACCAGCGCTATGCCTCGACCCGTGGCTGGCGAGTTGAAATCGACTCGGTCTCCGAAGGGGAAATGGGCGGCTATAAGGAAATCATCGCCGCGATCACCGGTGACGGCGTGTTCGGCCGGCTAAAATTCGAAAGCGGTGTTCATCGCGTCCAGCGGGTACCCGAGACCGAAGCGGGCGGGCGAATCCATACCTCGGCAGCCACGGTGGCTGTCCTGCCAGAGGTCGAGGACGTTGATATCGTCATCAATGATTCCGACCTGCGCATCGACACCTATCGCTCATCGGGCGCTGGTGGCCAGCACGTGAACAAGACCGACTCGGCCGTGCGCATCACCCACTTGCCCACGGGCATTGTCGTGACCAGCTCAGAGAAATCCCAGCACCAGAACCGGGCCCGGGCCATGAAGGTCCTGCAGGCCAGACTCTACGACCAAAAGCGCGAGGCCCTCGACAACGCCCGTGCCGACGCCCGCAAGAGCCAGGTGGGATCTGGGGATCGCTCTGAGCGCATCCGCACCTATAATTTCCCGCAAGGGCGCGTCACCGACCACCGTATCAACCTGACCCTCTACAACCTGGCCAAGGTGATGGAGGGTGAGTCCCTGGATGACGTGATCAATCCCCTGATTGCTGAGGATCAGGCGGCGCGGTTATCGGCCCTCGAGGACGAGTTCGGGTAGGGCGAGGCATCAGCTCATCGCCCTGGGTCTGCGGGCCCTTTAACAATGACAGGGATATTGTGGCGTAGGTCCAACATGGGCTGCTGGGATACCGTAATGCCGCCACTGAGCGGCCGATCGATATCAAGAATCAAAGTCATGGCGATGGTCAGCAAGACAAGCAGGACCGTCGCTGGTCCACGATGACGTTGACCACCAGCTCGTAAGACATAGCCCAGCATGACGGCTGACAGAGCCACGTAGAGCAAAAGCATTCCCAGCATGCGCTGTGGCAGATGGGTGTGCCTGGCTTCTGCCCGCGATGCTGCAAGATCGAAGCTCTCATTTAGGGAGTCCATCAACCCACGGGTAATCTGAGGTTCAGGATCAGAGCGCAGGGCCTGCCGAGTCAGTCCCCATATCCGCGTCTGCAGGGAAGCTGTCGCTTCGTAGGAATCCGTCGGCGTATCCAGCTGGGACCACGCAATCCGGGCTTCGACATAGGCCCCAAGGGCTTCCACAAGGCTAGATCTTACGGGTTCCTGCAGGAGATCGGCACGGAGAAGACTGGTGCCGATGGCATTGGCCTCGCCCATCACAAGATCGCGCCGCCCCTCATATCGCTCTAAGGCCAATGAGAAGGTAAACCCGAGCAGAAGTGCCAAAAGGCCAAGGACCGCCGAAAGCAGATAGTCGGGGCTAGTTGAGCCGTCACCCTTAGACGTCTTTAAAAGTGGGATGCGATAGCCCAGCTCAAGTCCTGCAAGCAGGATGACAAATATGGCGACAGAAACAAGCATGAGCGGCGCTGTTACAGACCAAGCCATGTTGGACTCCCAAGGATTAGACCGCGCATCCATGCGCCCCGACAGCCAGCGCCCCATTGCAACTGTCCGCCCGGTTTTTCCTATCCGTGGATCAGCGCGCGTGGAACCCCATTCCTAGGGTCAACGACGCCAGCGGTAACTGATTACTTTTTGGTGATAGGCGACAGAAAAGATTTGGTCTCAGCCACGGGCTTGCCCTTGGCCGTCTTTGGCTTACGGACTTCCTTGTTGGACTTCTTTTGACCCTTAGCCATGCCGGTCTCCTGCTGCGCCTTATGGCTCTGGGTCAGGCCCAGCCCTTTGACGCCCAAGGGACGATGGAAGTTTATATCAGGCTTCGCTTCGCCCGTCCCGCTATGCCTTGAGTTCGAACCGCCGTCTCAGGCCACCCAAAGGATTGAGGACGATTCTGTAGGAGGCCTCGGCAACAGCGAAGGCCGCAGGTATGGCGAGACTTGCGACCATAAGGCGTTGAGGCATGGGAAGGCCGGAGGCCGGGCCATGGTGGATATGAGCGAAGATGTGGTGAAGCTCAGTGTTCCAGAGATAGGCTGCATAGGAGCGCTGGCCCATCCACCTGAGCGGGGCAAACTCCAAAAACCCCCTCAGGATTTGGCCCAAGGGGCAGAAGAAGAGGCCCCAGAAGCTAAGGGCCAAGCTAAGCCCTTGCATTGAGAAACGGACCGTCTCGCGAAAGCTTGGATCGCGATAAACAAGCGAGCTCAGCAAGAGGACCCCGCCGACGCACAAACCCGCTATGGCCAGGCCTGGCGCGCGCTTAAGTCCATGTCCAAACCTCTCAAAAACCAGTGAGGTCAGGCATCCCCACGCCATAGAGTCCATCCGGCACTCTGAGGCCTGGTCGGTATAGAGATCAGACGCACCGCCAACATGAGCCAAAAAGCGCCAGCAAGGCCCAAATAGGCACACCAGCCCCAGCAAGATCATCAACCGGTTCGGATGCTTGCGGCATAAGGCCAACAGCAAGGGGAAGGTCAGGTAGAAATGCTCCTCCACCGCCAGGGACCAGAGCTGGGGCCAGTGGGGTGCGATCTTCAGGGGAGCATCCGCAATATTGAGATAGTTGGTGAAGAAGGCAAAGCCCGCTGCGATCTGCGGAAGGGGGGATTCAACCCCATAGCTACGCCCGGCGATCATGGTTATCAGCAGGAAGGCGTAAAGCTCGGGTGCCAGCCTCAACAGGCGGCGCACATAGAAATTACCGAGCTGAACCTGGCCAATTGAGGCCTGCTCGCTACGCAAAAGCGTGGTGATCAAGAATCCGCTGAGGAAGAAAAAGACGGTGACCCCCAGCCCGCCGGGCACCATCCTGTCGAAGCCGAAGTGTCCGACAATGACCAACAAAACGGAAAAGGCGCGTAGACCGTCCAGGCCCTTCAGATAGCGGCGCTCGTCGTAGAAGACATAGGGCGGAGAGGGCATCCCCAGAGGTTAAATGGCGGAGGTGACAGCGTCGTTAATACGACCCCTTCCTTGCAAGACGAACTCAATTGCGGCAACCAGACCTCATGGATCCTCACGTCGCCGCCCTCTACCGCCATCCCGTTAAAGGCTTCACGCCAGAGCGGCTGACCCATGCTGATCTGCAAGACGGCAAAACCTTTCCCTATGACCGGTTATTTGCTGTGGAGAACGGTCCATCTGGTTTTGATCCCGCCGCGCCTGCCTGGGTTACAAAGACGAAGTTTACGGTTCTAGCCACCCTGCCCCAGGTTGCCCTGGCGACCACTGCTTATGATGAAGCTAGCGGAACCCTCTCTGCGAAAGCGGCGGGCAGACCTGACTTTACTGGCGATTTGACCTCCACGGCGGGGCAAGAGTCCTTTGCAGATTGGCTCAAAAACCTCCTTGGCCAAGACGCTCATCCCGACCTCAAGGTCGTACAGGCACCGGGCCATAGGTTCATGGATCATCCCCTGGGCCATGTCTCCATCCTCAACCTCGCCAGCTTGCGCGATCTGGAAGCAAAGCTGGGACGCGAGATCGAGCCGCTGCGCTTGCGCGCCAACCTCTATGGCGAAGGCTGGCCGGCCTGGGCGGAGGATGCCTGGGAAGGTCGCGACCTGATGGTCGGCTTTGCGCAGGCCAAGGTCTATAAGCCGATCCAGAGATGCATCGCCACCCATGTGGATCCGG
>CAITHQ010000100.1 GCA_903892305.1 uncultured Alphaproteobacteria bacterium | reverse complement strand
CGAATAGTGCTTCATCAGAAAGACGCAGGCGTCGGCGCAATCGTCGACATGGAGGAATTCGCGGTAGGGTTTGCCTGAACCCCAGACCACCAGGTGGTCGGCGCCGGAGAGCTTGGCCTCATGGGCCTTGCGGATCAGGGCGGGCAGGACGTGGCTGGATTGCAGGTCGAAATTGTCGCCGGGGCCGTAGAGGTTGGTGGGCATGGCGGAGATGAAGTCACAGCCATATTGCCGGCGATAGGCCTGGGCCAGCTTAATGCCGGCGATCTTGGCTATGGCGTACCACTCATTGGTGGGTTCCAGGGGGCCGGTGAGCAGGGCCTCCTCGGTGATCGGCTGGTCGGCGTGTTTGGGATAGATGCAGCTGGAGCCCAGGAAGAGCAGCTTTTGCACCTGGGCCTGATGGGCGGCCTGGATGATGTTGGCTTCGATCATCAGGTTGTCATAGAGGAACTGGGCCGGATAGGTGTCGTTGGCGAGGATGCCGCCGACCTTAGCGGCCGCCAGGAAGACAACCTCTGGCCGGTTGGCCTCCATCCAGGCCTCGACCTCGGCCTGGCGGCGCAGGTCGACGCTGGCGCGGTCGGCGAAAACCAGTTCGCAATCCTCTGCGGCCAGGCGACGAACCAGGGCCGCGCCGACCATGCCCCGATGGCCCGCGACCCAGACGCGCTTGCCCTTGAGGGAAAAGATCGGCTCAGTCGTCATTGCGACGGGCTTCCCGGGCGACGACGATCAGATCGCTGGCGACCATTTCGCTGCACAGCTGTTCCCATTTGGTTTCGTGCACCCAGCCCAGCTTGGTCTTGGCCTTGGTGGGATCGCCGATCAGCAAGTCCACCTCGGTGGGGCGGAAATAGCGGGGGTCGACCTCCACCAGGACCTTGCCGGTCTTGGCGCAGGTGCCGCGCTCATTCACACCCTCGCCAGACCATTGGATGTCAATGTCGACCTCCTTAAAGGCGCGGGTGACGAAGTCGCGGACCCGGGTGGTTTCGCCGGTGGCCAGGACATAGTCGTCGGGCTCATCCTGTTGCATCATCAGCCACATGCCGCGGACATATTCTTTGGCGTGGCCCCAGTCGCGCTGGGCGTCGAGATTGCCGAGGTAGAGCTTGGCCTGCATGCCCAGCTTAATGGCCGCAACGGCGCGGGTGATCTTGCGGGTGACGAAGGTTTCGCCACGCAGCGGGCTCTCGTGATTGAAGAGAATACCGTTGGAGGCGTGCATGCCATAGGCCTCGCGGTAATTCACGACGATCCAATAGGCGTAGAGCTTGGCCACGGCATAGGGACTGCGGGGGTAGAAGGGTGTGGTCTCGCTCTGCGGCACCTGTTGGACGAGGCCATAGAGTTCTGAGGTGGAGGCCTGGTAGAACTTGGTCTTCTTCTCCAGTTGGAGAATGCGGATGGCTTCGAGGATGCGCAGGGCGCCGACGGCGTCGGCATTAGCGGTGTATTCCGGGGTCTCAAAGCTGACCGCCACGTGGGACTGGGCGGCGAGGTTGTAGATCTCGTCGGGCTGCACCTGCTGGATAATGCGGATCAGGTTGGTGCTGTCGGTGAGGTCGCCAAAATGCAGGATGAACCGAGGATCCTGGACGTGAGGATCCTGGTAGAGGGACTCGATCCGGCCAGTGTTGAAGGAGGACGAGCGGCGCTTGACCCCGTGGACGGTATAGCCCTTCTCCAGAAGGAGCTCGGCCAGATAGGCACCGTCCTGGCCGGTGACACCGGTGATGAGGGCGACTTTGCCTGAAGCTTGAGACATTGAGGACCTGGTTCTGCTTTGGGGTTGGCGTGGCAAGGGGGATGGGCAGTGGGGGGAGCCCCGGCGGGCACCTAGCTCGTGTAGTACCTCTTATACTCCGCATAGTAATAACCTGGGTCGCCATAGCCGTACTTGGCTTGGTTCTTCATATCGACCTGAGTCAGGGCCACGCCGGCCAGGTGGGCGCCGGAGCCTTGCAGCATGCGGAACGCCGCCTCAACGGCATGCTGGGGGGTCTTGCGCCAGCGGGTGAGGAAGACCACCACATCGGCCTTGGGGGCCAGAACCCGGGTGTCGGCGATGGGCAGGAGGGGGGCGGTGTCGAGGATGACCAGATCAAACCGCTCGCGGAGATCGTTGAGCAGGCGGTCAAAGGCCACCGTCCCAAACACATCCTTAGGGGTGAAGTTGCTCTTGACCAGGGGCAGGACGGAGGCGCCGCTGGCCTGATCCACGGCCAGGGCCTGATCTAGGGTGCTGTCGCCGCTGAGCACTTCCAGCAGGCCGTGGGTGGCCTCTCCCTGCAGCAGCTTGTTCACATTGCGGCGGCGCAGGTCGCAGTCGACAATGACCACCCGCAAACCCTGAAGGGAGGCCGAGCGGGCGAGACAGACCGAGGTGGTGGACTTGCCCTCACCGGGCAGGGCCGAGGTGATGGCCAAGACTTTGACCGGCACGCCCAGGCGAGAATAGACCACCGAGGCCCGCAAATTGCGGAAGGATTCGGTAAAGGCCGAGAGGGGCTTGGCGAGGATATAGTCCACCGGGCTGACATTGATGCCATCGGCGACCGAGCTGAGCAGGGGAATGGCGCCGAGATAGGCGGTGTCCAAGCGGCGCTCCACATCCTCGGCCGTGGCGAGGCCCGCGTCGAGCATTTCCACCAGGACCACAGCGCCGACGCCGGCACCCAGGGCCAGCAGCACGCCGAGCGCCAGGTTGAGGGGCACATTGGGGGAGCTCTGCTTGGTGGGGATCTTGGCCTTGG
>CAITHQ010000099.1 GCA_903892305.1 uncultured Alphaproteobacteria bacterium | reverse complement strand
TTCCAATTCGTCAGGGTTGTCGTATAGGCCGGACCCGCTGCGAGCCAGTATTCGTCAAGCTTGGATCCGCTGATCGCCCCAGTATAGGGTTTGATCGTTCCCCAGAATGGCGTGATGCCATTTAACGTAAAGTTGCCAGCTAGATAGGGGCTAACAGCGGCACCACCCGGCTGGAGGGAGACAGAGCTCCAATAGCCGGAAATGTTGCCCCAGAAGGGCTGCACGCTACCGAAAACGGGCTGCACGCTACCAAAGAAGGGGTTAACGCTGCCAAACACGGGCTGCACACTGCCAAACACGGGCTGGACGCTGCCAAACACTGGCTGGACGCTGCCAAATACGGGCTGAACGCTGCCGTATAACGCAGTGACCGGTCGGCTATCCGACGCCTGCGCCTTCATCGCGAAGACGGACACCGAAGCCAGCATGGCCAGGGGCAGGGCGTAACGCAGGGACTTAACTTGTGCAGCCATGACGGCCTCCAATTTCGGAATATCCGATCTAATGGATGCTTCTACAGCTCTATTGAGAATCGACTGATAACAAAGCTAGTAAATTGCAATTAACTTTGATCATTCGTCTTTCTGGCAAAAATTTTAAGTAATCCCAGACTTTTTGACTTATAGTTACTTCGTTTTTAACTGTGATTGCGTAGAGATATCTTGGAGTATGCTAACGGAAATGCGCCACTTGGCCAGAGCCGACATTCGGGGATCCTATGCCGGCGGGACTTGCCTAGGCCTTATTGGCTCTCAGCTTATCTAGAAGGATCGATGGAATGGGCGAGGCCAGCTCAACATCGGCACTCAGAAAGACGTCGAGATCGGCAAACTCCAGGGGCTTTGAGATCATAAAGCCTTGGACATGGTCGCAGCCCATCATCCGTAGAAGCGCCAGGGCACCAGGATGATTGACACCCTCCGCCGTGACGACCATTTCCAGGGCATGGGCCAGGTCAATGGTAGAGCGCACCAGCAGGGGATCTCGGTGACTTGAGGTCAGGCCGGAAATGAACATCTGGTCGATCTTCAATTCATGGGCCGGCAATTGTTTGAGATAAGCCAGGGAGGACAGGCCTGAGCCATAGTCGTCGATGGCGATCTTGATACCTGCGTTCGCAAGGGCATGCAGATGGGAGAGCGCCGTTTCTGGATCATCGATGACGGCGGTTTCGGTGATTTCGAAGCCGATCTGGCCTTCTGACTGCGCCGCAATGGTTTCGATCGCCCAATCGATAAAGCCCTTGTCGGCAACCAAGCGTCCGGACAGGTTGATATAGACGTCGACATTGTGGCCACGGGCCGCCAGCAGGGCCTGCTCTTCGATGGCACGGATCAGGACCCAACGGGTCAAGTCTGCCACAAGGCCAGTTTCTTCTGCTGCGCCAATAAAGTCATCGGGTGGGATCAGCCCCCGCTCAGGGTGCTTCCAGCGAATAAGCGCTTCCACCGAATGGATGGTGTTCGAGCGGGTGTTAAGCTTGGGCTGATAGGCGAGATAAAGCTCATCCCCCAAGATGGCCCGACGCAGGTCCCCCAGCATCTGTAACCGCGCCGCAGCTTGGGTGCGGTCTTCTTCGCGGAAACCCACGACCTTCTGGTGATAGCCCTGGGCGTGCCCAAGGGCCAGGGCGGCGCACTCCATGGCCGACTCGCCATATTCATCAAGGCTGGCAAATCCCAGAGCAATGTCCAGGTCGAAGCTTTGTCCCTCGACTTCCAGACGCGCGCCCAGAAAGTCCAAGAGCGACTTCAGTTTTTCAGAGGCCAATTCCCGATTGGGTGCCGTAAAGGCGAATTCGATATTCGTTCGCCCGATCCGGCCAATCCGCGCTGAACCGATATTGTTGCGAATGCGGTCCGCCGTGGCGCGTAAAACGAGGTCCGCAATCTTTGAGCCGATATGACCACGTAGGGTCGAAAACCCGCCGGCACCCATCAAGGCCACATAGGTCGGCAATTTCGAACGGCCGCGCTTGCTGGGCACCAAAAGGGAACTTGTGATGGCCCGGTTCGTTCCCTGCAACTGCTGCGACAGCAGATTTAAGGCGCGAACCACACGGGGCGAGGCCGCACCCGTCGTCAAACTGGGTCGACCGCCAGACGCCAAGGTCTCAAGCGCGATCGCCAACTCGTCATTGTCGCGCACGCTCGCAGACTCGTCGAAATCGACGAGGTCTGGGGAATTGGGACCTGAGATATTCCGTACCATGCGACGATTTGCGCACAGTTGCTTTAAGGCCGGATGAATCGGCTCCTACCATAAAGTAAACAGGGAGACGGAGAGATTGGCTGGGGAACTAGGACTCGAACCTAGAATGACGGTACCAACAACCGCTGTGTTACCATTACACCATTCCCCAGCAGGAACGACGACGAAGCAAGCCTCGCGCGAGGAGCGTCGAGATAGCGTAACACTTGGCGATATGCAACGCCTCGTCGCTGGCTTGCGGCGGTTGGGTTGGTCCTCTATAAGGCCGCTCCCTAGTCGGAGTGTGGCTCAGTCTGGTAGAGCACCGCGTTCGGGACGCGGGGGTCGCAGGTTCGAATCCTGCCACTCCGACCAGTTTTCTCCGTTTTTCCTTGGCATATCCTGCGGGAACTGGCGCCAAGTCCCCCCCATTCAGGCCGAACATTCAACCTACAGGGTCGATGCCCTGGGCAGACGCCTGGAAAACAGGTTAGAACTTGGTCTTCGCCTCCAGGATAAAACATGAAGCAGTTCCTGATCACAGCCGCCGGCGTCTTTGTGGGCCTTGTGTTGTTCCTCGTCGGTGTGCCTGTCCTGCTGATCAGCATGGCAGCCAGTTCATCAAGCGGTGAGGTCACGCCAGATCAGGCCGTCTTGAATCTCGACCTGCGCCAGAACCTCACCGACCAGGCATCCAACAATCCCCTCGCCGCCCTGCGTGGTGGGTCGCTGTCGGTGATGACGATTATCTCGACCCTCCGGCACGCTGAGACCGACGATCGGGTAAAGGCCCTGCTGATCCGACTGCCTGAAGGCGGCATGGAGCCGGCGGCAGCCGACGAAATTCGTGCGGCGATCAAGCACTTCAAAGCTGCAGGTAAGCCGGTCCTGGCCCACAGCCAGGGGCTATACCCCTCTGGCATGGTGACCTCGACCTACGCGGTCGGAACCGCAGGCGATGAACTTTGGATGCAGCCCGGCGCGTCATTCCAGGTCACGGGCCTTGCCAATGAAGACATTTTCTTCAAGCGACTGTTCGACAAATATGGGGTCAAGGCCGATTACGAGCAGCGCTATGAATTCAAGAACGCCGTAAATCCCTACCTTCACGACAATTACACAGACGCCCACCGAGAGGCTGAATTGGGTTGGATGGGCTCAGTCTACAAGACGGCGACATCCGCCGCCGCAGCCGACCGCAAGCAAACCCCAGACGCCATGACCAAGGCGCTCGAGGCCGGCCCCTACCTAGCTGAGGCGGCATTGAAGCTTCACCTGATCGACAAGGTCGGACAGGTTAAGGATGCTGAAGAAGCCATCCTCGCCAAGGCAGGAACCGACTCCCAGCTCTATGACTTTCAGGACTATGCCCGCAGCGCCCGAGGGCCCGATACCGGCGTTGGGCCCGCCATCGCCGTGGTCGAGGCCGAGGGCCCCATCGTCACCGGTAATGACGGCGGTGGCGGTAATCCCTTCTCCGGCGAGTCGACCATCTATTCCGACACCATGGCCCAGGCGCTCTACAGCGCCATTGAGGACCAAGATGTGAAGGCCATCGTCATGCGGGTGAATTCCCCCGGTGGATCAGATACGGCCTCGGAACAGATCCTGGCCGCGGTCAGGACAGCCAAGGCGGTGGGTAAGCCCGTCGTGGTGTCCATGGGCACCTACGCGGCGTCTGGCGGCTATTGGATCAGTTCGCAAGCCTCAGCCATTGTCGCCCAGCCCAGCACCTTGACGGGCTCAATTGGCGTGTTCGGCGGAAAGTTCGCCCTGGGCGAGGCCCTGGCCCGCTATGGCGTGGATGTTCGCCAGATTGGGGTAGGGTCATCCTATGCCGGGGCCTTTGGCATGAGCCGCGAGTTCTCCCCTAAGGAACGCGCCGCCTTCGCCGGATGGATGGACCAGATCTATAGCAACTTCGTCCTGCGGGTCGCAGAAGGTCGCAAACTGCCAGAAGCCAGGGTTCGGGACATCGCCAAGGGCCGGGTCTGGACGGGGGAGCAAGCGCAGAAGTTGGGGCTCGTGGATCAGGTCGGCGGCTTCTATGACGCCGTAGACAAGGCAAAGACCCTGGCCAACCTTAAGGGCGACGTCCGGCTTAAGTCCATGTCGACCCAGATGAGCCCCATACAGGCCCTAAAGCACGCCATGGGCGTCTCTGCGACCTCTGTGCGTACCCTTGCCGCAGCGGCCTGGGTTTTGGGCGACCCGCGTGCTCAGAGCATACTTGACCAGATTGCCGATGAACGCCTACGCGGGCAGGTCGGAGGGGCCGCCGTTCTTGCGCCCCGCCCAGTCCATTAGGCCTTGGTCAGGGCACCCGTAATGTTTGATGGAAATCCGTCTGGAAACGTACTGATGAGACCCCAAGCACGCCCTGCCCTACTCCTACTGCTCGCAGCCATGGCGATCTCCGCGCCGGGCATCAGTTTGGCCAAGGATATAACCCCTGACAAGGCTGCGGTTCTTAAGGGGCTCCTGGACTGCAAGGTAA
>CAITHQ010000098.1 GCA_903892305.1 uncultured Alphaproteobacteria bacterium | reverse complement strand
ATGCTTGGCGGCGGCTTCAAGCACGTACCTAAGGGTAGTGATGAAGGTGTAGATTCTGCAGCCCAGGTCCTGCAGGTCCACCAGCAGGACGTCGAAACTGTCCATCATGACGTCTGTCGGGCGGCGAACCTCACCGTAGAGGCTGAAGATCGGAATGCCGTGGGCTGGGTCTATGAAGTCGGTGGACTCCACCATATTGTCCTGCTTGTCGCCCCGCAGGCCATGCTGGGGTCCGAAGGCTGAGGTCAGATTGACCTGGAGGGACGACAGGGCGTCCAGGGCGTGGGTCAGGTCGGCGGTGACCGAGGCGGGATGGCCCAGCAAGGCGACTCGGCGGCCGTCAAGCTCGGCGCGGAGGCCGGCGTCTTCGCAGAAGCGATCTAGTCCGAATTTCATGGATCAGCCTCCAGACAGGATGAGTGCAAAAGACATAGCGTGATGAAAGTCAGGCTTACCCGCCGGGTGGGCCAGGGACCAATAGGAATGGCGACCTTCCACAGTTTCGATCACAGCGCAGAGGGCGAGGTGCCAGTCAGCATCTGCAAGCGCAGGCAGTTCCAGGGTAGCTGTCAGCTCTAGGTCGCCTCCAATCCGCTGGATGGCGAGGGCCGGAACCACCTCAGATGCCGCCATGCCCAGGCGATAGTCGTCAAACCTGTAGCTGGCCCATTGACCTGAAGGTGAGAAATTGAACTCCAGATAGTCGGCCTCGCCGACAGCCTGAACGAAGACTTCCAAACAGGTATGACGCCAGAGTTCATCAGTCCTTTGGGCGGGTGCCGTCTCGGGCAGGCTGAGCTGCGATGTCACACCCAAGACGCGATAGGTCAGGTCAAGGCGGCCGCCAAAAGACCGCACTGCATCAACCTCGATTGTGGAAATCGGCAAATCCAGTGCGGAGGCGAAGGGCGCTAGGGCATGGGGCATGGCCTTGACTGCCACGGCCTATGCCCGCTAGCTAGACCCATGTTCGTCGAGAGCCCCCTCAGCAGCCTCTATTACGCCCGCCCCTAGAGCGGCGCGGATGAACCCTTGCGCCCCCTTCCAAGGTCGGCGCCTCAGAATTGCAAGGCTTCCGGCCCCTTCCCCACCGGAGACCTAATTATGCCCCTCGAAATTGCGCCCTCTGACGTGTTAGAGCCCGCGCCAACCGTTCCAGAGCCAGACCCCATGTCCGTCGATACCGAATTCAAATCCGACCTGCTGCGCACCATGCAAGCCCGCGGCTATATCCACTCCATCACCCATCCGGTGGAATTGGACGAGGCAGCGACCAAGGGCGTGGTGACCGGCTACATCGGGTTCGATGCTACGGCATCCAGCCTCCATGTGGGCAGTTTGATCCAGATCATGATGCTGCGCAGGCTCCAGCAGGCGGGCCATAAACCCATTGTGCTGATGGGTGGCGGCACCACCAAGGTCGGCGACCCCACCGACAAGGACCAGTCACGCCCCCTGCTGACCGAAGAGCAGATCCAGTCGAACATCAACTCGATCCAGGCGGTCTTTGCCAAGTTCCTGACCTTTGGCGACGGTCCGACCGACGCGATCATGGTCAACAATGCCGACTGGCTGGACAAGCTGGGCTATGTCCAATTCCTGCGGGAGTTTGGCGTTCACTTCACCATCAACCGAATGCTGAGCTTCGAGAGCGTCAAGCTGCGCCTGGAGCGTGAGCAGCCCATGACCTTCCTCGAATTCAACTACATGCTCATGCAGGCCACCGACTTCCTGGAGCTGGAGCGTAACTTCGGCTGCGTCCTGCAGATGGGCGGCTCGGACCAGTGGGGCAATATCCTGAATGGCGTTGAGCTGATCCGGCGCGTGGACCAGAAGCCCTCATTTGGCCTCACGACCCCCCTACTCTCCACGGCGTCTGGCCAGAAGATGGGCAAGACGGTGGGCGGGGCGGTCTGGCTGAACGCCGACATGCGCAGCCCCTACGATTACTGGCAATTTTGGCGCAATACCGAGGACGCTGATGTTGGTCGATTCATGCGCCTTTTCACCGACCTGTCCTTGGATGACATCGCCAGGTACGAAGCCATGCAAGGCGCGGCCATCAATGACGCCAAGAAGGTGCTGGCCAATGAAGCCACCCGCATGCTGCACGGCCAGGCCGCAGCGGATGCCGCGGCTGAAGCAGCGCGGGTCGCCTTTGAGGTCGGAAGCGTTTCCGCCGACATGCCGACTTATGAGGTCAAGGCTGCTGAACTTGAGGCCGGTATCGTGCTGGCGGCGCTCGTGGTTGACGCCGGTCTAGCCACCTCCCGTGGCGAAGCCCGGCGTCTTGCTCAGGGTGGTGGTTTGCGGATCAATGATGCGGTCGAGACTGACGGCGCCCGGGTGATTTCCAATGGCGATCTGGTGGATGGCGTGATCAAATTGGCGGCGGGCAAGAAGAAGCTCGTCCTGGTCAAACCGGTTTAGGAGCAGAACTCTATGAGCGACATCTCTGTCGGCGAGCCGGCCCCCGCATTCACCGTCGCAGGTCCCGATGGCGACCTCACCTTGGCGAGCTTCAGCGGCAAGGCCCTTGTGCTCTATTTCTATCCAAAGGATGACACCCCTGGCTGCACCAAGGAAGCTCAGGGCTTTTCGGATATGGCAGCAGACTTTGAAAAAGTCGGCGTTGCCCTGCTGGGCGTCTCCAAGGACAGTGTGGCCAGCCACACCAAGTTCTCCAAGAAGTATGGCTTAGCCTTCCCTCTCGGGTCTGACCCTGAGGGCGCTGCGATCGAGGCCTATGGCGCGTGGGTCGAGAAATCCATGTACGGACGGCAGTATATGGGGATTGAGCGATCGACCTTCCTGATCGACAAAACGGGCGTTCTGGCGATGATTTGGCGAAAGGTGAAGGTCACAGGTCATGTTGAGAGCGTGCTTAACGCGGCCCAGTCTCTCTGACCAAAGCTGTTGCATTTTGGTCGCATTTCTAGCTCGAAAGCGCGTCTTGCCTACAGAATCCTTTCCTTACACCTACAATTCGTTAACTATTTTGACGTATTTTTTTCTGATTCTGCGTCCTTGTGGCGCTTTTTGGGTTGCCTAAAACCAACCCGTCATTGCATATCACGCATTATTCACGAGCTATCTGGCTCCAAGGAATGCGGTGAGCATGAAACGCTTAGAGCGCCTGCGCGACGTCATCGCAAACGTTTTCCCCGAGCGGCATATTTATGTGCGATCAGAAGGCGAAACACGCGCCTTTGTTCTAAGCACCAACAATCAAACTGCCATAGCCGGCATCATCGCAGCTTGCGGCCTGTGGTTGGGTGTGTCCACGGCGGCACTTATGGTCGATACCTTTGTGCCCTCTTCATCGGACAAGGAATTGGCTCAGATGCAGGCCAAGTCTGAGCGGTGGGTTGCGGACCGTGAAGCCCGGCTTAACAGCGCGGTCGCCCAGCTTGATGCTGCCAACGGTTCGATCGGCTCTCTCGCAGCCACTGTCGAAAAGCGGCATGCCGCATTGGCCATGCTGCTGACCCAGGCGAAGAATGAACCGGGCTTAGCCAAAGCCGTGGCTCCGGCTCTGCAATTAGCATCATCGGCACCGCGGGCTGTCAGTCCTACCCGACGAATTGAAATCGTCCGAACCAATCAGGAGCGCCTGATCGACGCCGCTGACAATTTCGCCCGCGGCCGCGCAGAGCGACTGCGCTTGGCCTTTCGCTTGGCGGGCCTTAGCCCCTCTGACTTTTCCTCGGCTGCCAGCAGCCTGGGCGGTCCCCTCATCGATGCAAAGGACCCCCGCGCCCTAGCCGCCATTCTAGACGTTGATGAGCCCTTCGCTCAACGCATTCAACACGCTGCGACGAACCTCTCTGAGGCCGAAGCCATGACACGCGCCGCCGCAAAACTCCCCCTCGCCAAGCCCACAGATGAGCGGTCGCGGTCTAGCGGGTTTGGTGTACGCTTTGACCCCTTCAACGGTCGCCCAGCCTTCCATTCCGGACTTGATTTTACAGGCGGGATTGGTTTGCCGATCTACTCTACAGCGCCAGGGATCATCTCATTTACGGGCGTGCGGTCTGGCTATGGCAATACGATCGAGATCGATCACGGCTCTGGCTTTAAGACCAGGTATGCACACCTTTCGGGAATCTCCGTCTCCATCGGGGAACGTGTCGCGGTGGGCGAACGCATTGGTGCCATGGGGTCGACTGGCCGATCCACGGGACCGCATCTTCATTACGAAGTCTGGGTAAACGGACGCGCTCAAAACCCTGATCGCTTCCTCAAGGCAGGTGAATATGTTCTCTAAGCGAGCTCCAAATTCCGAGACAAAGTCCTTGGGTATCCAGGACGGTCAGCCGCCTATTACCCTGCCAACGCCGAGCGGAAGTGCTCCAAAGGCCAAGCCTCGTGCTGCGTCGTTGCTGTCTGAGAACCTGACCATCGAGGGCAATCTGCTCAGTGACGGCGAGCTACAAATTGACGGCGTGGTCCGAGGGGACATCCGGGTGGGCAAGCTGACCCTGGGCGAAACGGGCCATGTTGAAGGGCAAATCCTTTGCGAATCCGTTGAAATTCGTGGCCGGGTCATCGGTTCGATTACGGCAAAACAGGTCAAGCTTTTGGGTACCGCCTATGTGGATGGCGACATCACTCATGAGCAGTTAGCGATGGAAACTGGTGCCTTCTTCCAGGGCCGTAGTCTTAAGTTCCAGCGCCCTGTCGTCCCCCAAGCAGTAAAGCCTGTAGCGGCTCCGGCTCCGGCTCCGGCTCCGGCTTCGGCCTCAGCAACTCCGACTGCTGCACCGGCCCCTGCTGCTGTGCTTGCACCTGCGCCTAAGGCGTAAGGCGAGGCTCCCCCCTTTCCCTGATAAGAAAGCGTTCGGCCCCGGCTCTAAACTCGTACCGGCCCCTTAAGCGTCCCGCGTGACGCCAACCCTCTGAGCCAAGCTCGCGCCCATAAATCGATCGAGGTCGCCATCAAGGACCCCGTCAGTGTCTGAGGTTTCGACCTCAGTCCGAAGATCCTTGACCATTTGATAGGGTGCCAAAACGTAGGAGCGGATCTGGTGACCCCATCCGATATCCGTTTTTTGGTCTTCCAGGGCCTGGGCGGCCGCTTCCCGCTTTTGCAGCTCCAATTCATAGAGACGCGCCCGCAGCATTTTCCAGGCTTCCTCACGGTTCTGGTGCTGCGACCGGCCCATTTGGCAAGCGACCGCGACCCCTGTTGGTATATGGGTCAGCCGCACGGCACTGTCGGTCTTATTGATGTGCTGCCCGCCCGCACCCGATGCGCGATAGGTGTCGGTCCGCACGTCGGAGGGATTAATATCGATGACAATAGTGTCGTCCACCACTGGATAAACCCAGACAGAGGCAAAGCTGGTGTGACGTTTAGCTGCGGCGTCAAAGGGGGAAATGCGCACCAATCGGTGGACTCCCGCCTCGGTCTTTAGCCAGCCATAGGCGTTTGTTCCCTTGATCTGAAGGGTGACAGACTTAATCCCAGCTTGTTCGCCACTGGTCTCTTCCAGGAAGTCGACACTCATGCCGTGGGCCTGTGCCCATCGCGTATACATACGCAGAAGCATCCCCGCCCAGTCACAGGACTCCGTTCCTCCGGCTCCAGAATTTATCTCAACGAAGGCATCATTGCCGTCGGCTTCCCCAGATAGCAGGGCTTCCAGCTCTGAGCGCGCAGCGCGATCCTTGAGGGCCTTAAGTTGCTGGCGCGCCTCTCCAAGACTGTCCTCATCGCCTTCCTCGTCGGCAAGTTCGGCATAGCCGACCGCGTCGCTGAGATCGCGCTCTAAAGCGTGCACTGCTTCGACAGAGGCGGCCAGACGTGACCGTTCTCGGCTTATGGCTTGCGCTTCGGCCGCATCATTCCAAAGGGTTGGATCTTCAACTCGGGCGTTCAATTCGTGCAGTTTGCGAAGGGCCGGTTCCCAGTCAAAGACGCCTCCTGAGCAGTTCAATCGACTGCTCGATGTCGGCCTTTGCAGCCTCGACATCTGCTCTCATGTGAATCTCCGATGGATATCTGTCCAAGCGCGTGGCGGACAAAATGGGTTCTAAAGCGTGTTTCGACGCGTGGGAACCGGCTATCGGATCAAAACATGCTCTAAGCTTATGAATTAGAGCTGCTTTTTTTACCTGAGGCCACTCCGTCTCAGGTTAAAATGCTCCTGGATAGGTCTAGTACAAGCCGTTCATCTCGTCTGCCTTTTTAGGCGGCGGCGGCGGCGGTGCTGGTCCAGTGTCTTTGCCTGGCAGATTCATGAGGGGTTGGGTTCCGTCGGCAGGCGTTTCGCCAAGTGGCGTATCAGCGATCTTTGGTTCAGTACCAGGCCGGAAGGCTTCACGTATGCCATGGATCATGATGAACTTGGCGTTCCGGGGTGCCTTAAAGTCAGTCTTTGGCAAGGACTTGGTGGCTGCCTGCATAAACTCAGTGAATATCGGCACGGCGGCGACCGTCCCTGTCTCGCCACTACCGAGAGATCTGTTGTCATCGAAACCGACAAAGACTCCAGCCACAATTTGCGGCGTAAAGCCAACGAACCATGCTGAGCGATATTCGTTTGTTGTCCCGGTCTTACCACCGACAGGACGCCCTAAAACCGAAACGGCAGTTGCGGTTCCCCGCTGGACCACGCCCTGAAGCATTGTCGTAATCTGGTAGGCTGTCACTGGGTCCATGACCTGATCACCAGCCGGCGTAATACGCGGGCTTTCGTCGCCATTGAAGCCATTCTCGCAGCGCAGGCAATCGCGACGATCGGCCCGGAAAATGGTTTTGCCCCGCCCATCCTGCACCACTTCAATCAGGTGCGGCTCAATCTTGCGACCGCCATTAATGAACGACGCATAGGCCGCCGTAATCTTAAATGGCGTGGTCTCCCCTGCCCCCAAGGCCATGGCCAGGACCGGACTCATATTCTTGATGACGCCCAAGCGGCCAGCCATATCTGCGATCTTGTTCATGCCTACGCCCTGGGCGAGGCGCACCGTCATCGCATTTCGTGACAGCTCTAAGCCCTGACGAAACTGAAGGGCACCATAGTACTTCTTATTGTAGTTTTCGGGGGTCCAGTCCTCGCCATCGCGGCCCTGGATCGTAATCGGAGAGTCCATAACCACGCTGGCGGGTGTGTACCCATTCTCCAGCGCGGTGGCATAGACGATTGGCTTAAAGGACGAGCCTGGCTGACGCAGAGCTTGGGTAGCCCGGTTAAAGCTCGATAGCGAAAACGAATAGCCGCCAACCATGGCCAGAACCCGCCCTGAATTTGGCTCTATGGCCACCAGAGCACCATTGACGGCAGGAATTTGTCGAAGACGGAAACCTCCCGTGGAGGCTGGCTCCACAAGGATAACATCCCCGGCACTCAACCCCTTGCCCGCCCGGGCCCAGCGAATGTCATCGGGCGTCAAATAGCCATTTTGGCCTGTTTGGAGCAGTCGGACTTTCACGGCCGCCCCTGAGGCCTCGGTTATCACCGCCGTGCGCCATTCCCTGCGTTCCGAGGGGAGGTCCACCTTGACGGTCAAGGTCTCCCAACCGGGCGTCAACTGAATGTGCTTGGTGGCACCGCGCCATCCGTGCCGACGGTCATAAAGCTCCAACCCGTCCATGAGCGCGATACGCGCCGCGGTCTGCATAGTGGGATCAAGGGTCGTGCGGATGTAATACCCGCTCTCATTCAAGCGAGGGCCAAGGGTCGCAAGCCCCCGTCGACGGACCTCCTCCACGAAGAAATCCGCATCGCGATATTTCGCACGGCTAGGAGCCGCCTGGACCACAAGGTCTTCCTTCTTGGCGGCTGCGGCCTGAGCCTCAGTGACCCAACCCAATTCGGCCATCTGGTCCAAAATCCAATTGCGGCGCGCTATGGCGTTCGCCTTATGTCGGATGGGCTGATAATTGTCGGGCCCCTTGGGCAAGGCGGCCAGATAGGCAGACTGGGCAAGAGTCAGGTCAGAGATCGATTTGCCGAAATAGTTATAGGCCGCTGCACCGACGCCGAAGGATCGATAGCCGAGCCAGATCTCATTCAGATAGAGCTCAAGGATCTGCTCCTTGTTGAGGGTTTGCTCTAACCTTCGCGCAAGAATAGCTTCTTTTAGCTTGCGGCCCATGGTCGCGTCGCTGGTCAAGAGAACGTTCTTGGCCACCTGCTGGGTGATCGTCGATCCACCCTCCAGTCGCTTGCCTTGCGTAATATTGACCAGATTTTTCAGGGTTGCCCGCGCCAAACCTGTGGGGTCAACGCCACCGTGCTGAAAAAATCCGTGGTCCTCGGCCGCCAGAAACGCCTGAGCGAGTTGAGGCGGGATATTATCGTAGGGCACAAAGATGCGGCGTTCTCGGCTGAACTCCCCAATCAGAGTTCCATCCATGGAGTAGGCGCGCGTCGCCGTCGGTGGTCGATAGTCGGCGAGATCGCCAGCGTCTGGCATGTCATGAAACAACCAAGCTGTGTATATGGCTATGGCTAATCCCCCCGCGGCGATCAGGCTCAAGACCGTTATGCCTGCGATCGCGACCCATCTCTCGGGGGGTTTCAAGACGAAATAACCTCCACGGGATCCGTCGTCCCGCCTTTGTCTTCGTCTAGTGCGGGTTTGGCAAAAGGGGAAGTCGGATTTTCCGACCTCGGGTCTGCGGCCAGCTTAGCGGTGGATTTAGCGCGCAGCCAGACGGGTTTCCTGCGCGAAATAAGACTCGATGGAGTCCGCGACTGCGCCCATCAGCCCATCTCGCCCTCTAGCATCCGTAAGGACGGCTTCGTCTTCGGGGCTGGTGATAAAGCCCATCTCAAGCAATACCGCGGGGACATCAGGTGCCAGGAGCACCGCAAGTCCTGCCTCGCGATGGCTACGACGCAGTAGGCT
>CAITHQ010000097.1 GCA_903892305.1 uncultured Alphaproteobacteria bacterium | reverse complement strand
CTCGAGCTGGAGCGCGAAGGCTATGACAAGTATGCGAGGGCTGCGTGAGCCTTAGCGCAGCCCTAGAGACTGGCGATGTTGGACTCCTGCCCAGTCGGCGGGATGAGGACTGGCGTTGGACCGATCTGCGCGGTCTGCTGCGCGTCTTGCCGCCAAAGGCGGGAACGGTGTTGGCAGCACTTGGCGAAGGACCGTTTGCTGGCCTCGCTGATCAGACCCATGTCCTGACCGGCGGTGCCGAGACCCTCACTGTGGTAGTCCCGGCGGGGGCGAACCAGACCCTGGCCCTACGGATTATTTCCCAGGGTGAAACCTCTCTGAGCGCCTCGGCGACATTTAGAGTCAGTGCTGGCTCGAAACTCGTCCTGCTGGAATCCTATGAGGGTGACGAGGGTGCCTATGTCACGAACCTCGACTTGCAGTTCGAGATCGAACCCGGTGGCAGTCTTGAGCGTCTGGCTCTGGCGAATGATGGAGCCGATGGCATCCTGGTCTCAAAGGCCGTGGCTGTGCTCGGCGGCGGTGCGACCTTTACGCAGACTTTGGCCACATCGGGCGCTCGGCGTCAGAGACTGGAAACCTCAGTTGATCATCCAGGCGCGGGCGCAAGGGTAGAGCTCAACGGCATCTACCTCCTGGCTGGGAAACGTCATGCAGATTTGACGACAACCGTGCGCCATATGGGCGTCGATGGGCATACCCAGCAACTCACAAAAGGCGTGGTACGAGACCAGGCGCGGGGCGTCTTCCAAGGTCGGATCATTGTGGAGGAGGGGGCTGACCGTACCGAGGCGCGCATGGGCCACCACGCCCTGGTGCTTTCGGATAAGGCTGAGGTCGACGCCAAGCCAGAGCTCTTGATCCATGCCGACGATGTGCAGTGCGCCCACGGAAACACCATCGGGGCCCTGGACGAAGACGCCTTATTCTACATGGCGCAGCGCGGTTTGCCTGATGTTGTCGCTCGCACCCTTCTGGTTGCCGCCTTTGTCAGTGAGGCCATCGAGGGTGTCGGCCATGACGGGGCCCGCGCCGTGCTTGAGGAATGGATCGCCAAGGCCATGGAGGTCGCCCCGTGACCTTTGATGTTGAGGCCGTCCGAGCCCAGTTCCCGATTCTCAGCCGTCAGGTAAATGGCAGGCCGCTTATCTATCTCGACAGCGCAGCTTCGGCTCAAAAGCCACAGGCGGTGATCGACGCCATGACCGCGGCCATGACCAATTCCTATGCCAATGTGCACCGTGGTCTCCACACCCTGGCCAATGAGACGACCGAGGCCTTCGAGGCTGCCCGGAAACGGGTTGCCGGCTTCATCGGCGCTGACCCCAATGAGATTGTCTTCACCAAGGGTGCCACAGAAGCAATTAATCTGGTGGCGTCAGGATTGGGCCAGTCCCTGGTGGCTGGGGATGAAATCCTGCTCACCGAGATGGAGCATCACGCCAATATCGTACCCTGGCACTTCCTGCGGGAACGTCAGGGTATCGTTCTGAAATTTGCCCCAGTTCTGGATGATGGACGTCTCGACCTTGAGGGGTTCAAGGCCCTGCTCTCAGCAAGGACCAAGGTCGTCGCCTTCAGCCATATGTCCAATGTGCTTGGCACTGTAAATCCCGTCGCGGATATGGTCAGCGCAGCTAAGGCGGTGGGCGCCATCACCCTGATCGACGGCTGTCAGTCTGTGGTCCACCTGGATGTAAACGTCCGGGACCTCGGCGCAGATTTCTATGTGTTTTCGGGCCACAAGCTCTACGGCCCCACGGGCATTGGCGTGCTCTACGGCAGGTCCGACAGGCTGGAAGCTCTGCCGCCCTACCAAGGTGGGGGTGAAATGATTGCTGACGTGTCGCTTGATCGTATCACCTATGCTGATCCGCCCCATCGGTTTGAGGCAGGCACACCGCCTATCCTCGAGGCGATCGGATTGGACGCGGCGCTTTCCTGGTTGCAGGACCAAGACCGTCCCGCCGCAGCCCTGCATGAGCACGCCCTCTATGAGCGCGCCATCGAAGGTCTTACCGGTGCCAACTGGTTGAAGGTGATCGGCTCAGCCCCGGGTAAGGGTGCCATACTCAGCTTTAACATCGACGGCACGCACGCCCATGACTTGGCGCAGATACTGGATCAGTATGGCGTTGCTGTCCGCGCTGGAACCCACTGCGCCGAACCCTTGATGCGCCGGTTTGGCGTCACCTCAAGCCTGCGGGCTTCCTTTGCCATCTATAATACCGAAGCCGAGGTCGACGCTTTTGTCGATGCTCTCAATCGCGCCCAAGCCTTCTTCGCCTGAGATTCCCAT
>CAITHQ010000096.1 GCA_903892305.1 uncultured Alphaproteobacteria bacterium | reverse complement strand
GCAGTAGGCTTTGATTTTCTGAAAGTCTGTCCAGCAAGAGCTCAGCGAAGGTTGCTGATCGGTTTTTGGTCGCCCTCTGTGTCAAGTCGTAAAGGATCCCCGAGACCCCTCGGTCACCCTGGAGGCTGGCCTTCATAAACCAGTCGTCCTTTGATACCAGTTTTGCAGACCGCGACGCCGCACGATCGGCGAGAGTATAAACACTTGCGCCCCGTGTGCTGGTGTCTGGGCCAGAATCTGCATGCAAGGATATAAAGAGGTCGGCATCAGCCCGCCTGGCAATTTGCACGCGAGTCTCTAAGGGCACAAAGATATCTGTGTCGCGGGTCATCACCACAGTGTAGCGGCCGCTCTTTTCGAGCTTCGCCTTCAGGGCCTTGGCAGACGCCAGGGTGACGTCCTTTTCAATGCCATCTGTGCCATGGGCACCAGGATCTCGGCCCCCATGCCCGGCATCGATGACCACAGTCTTCCTAAATAGAGTAGTCGATTTGCGGCGAGCCACTGGAAGCGAGGCAAGTCGAAGCCCCTCAGGCAGAGACGCCCCTAGGCGATTTGACGTGGCCGACGCGCTCGGCGCCACTTTGGCCGCGGCGAGATCCAGCACGTAACGATAGTTCGCAACACCGTCTGCCGGTGGCAATACAAACCGTCTCTTCACCGAAGTGGGTGATGTCGTTTCAATGTTCAGTTTGGCACCAAAGGGGGTCCGGCTGATGGACCAGGACTTCACAAGCCCCTGCCCGCCCCCTTGCTTGATCGCTAAGGCGTCAATGCCCGGAAGGGTCAAGCCAACGCGACGCCCTGTCGGATCTTCAGCCTCAAGCCGTCCCGAAACAGGTTTATCAAGATCGATCACAAGCCGCGTTTCGACGGCGTCACCGCCTAATCGCACCGTCAAGAGCTGACCAGCCGAGGCACTCCACGCGCCAAAAGCCCCGAAATAAATAGACAGACCAGCCATAAAAACAGCGGGCTTGCGTCGCAAAGGGGCGAACACGGATATGGTCACTTAGGCTTCTACCTTGTTTTCCAGCCTTTTTGGCCAGAACCATCAGAGGAACTATAATCCCAAATAGGGTAGAAAAATCGTTAAGGGCCGCCATTTGGGTCGCAGCGCTTTCCTTTTTGACTGCAGTGTTGCAAAGTCACTTTGCTGCGGATCGATCGAGGCTCTATCTCGACGGGATCTGCGCAATTCAACGCGTTGTTTTTGATCGAATCCTCGATCACGACGCAGACTCCGATTCGCGGCCCTCATGTCGCGCCTGGGAAACACACTATGGGCAGCGCAGCTCAAGCCATTACCCGGCCGTCAACCGCCCGCGTCACTGACGCGAAAGGCGGATGCGCATTCGCCCCCATGAACAATCGGCGGCGCCCAGGCTTATGCCTCGCGGCGCGCCACGGAGAGATATTACATGACAAAAAAGATGTTAATCGACGCCTCGCACGCCGAAGAGACGCGTGTGGTGGTGATCGACGGTTCGCGGATTGATGATTTCGATTTCGAGAGCCAGAACCGGAAGCAACTCAGAGGCAATATCTATCTCGCCAAGGTTACGCGGGTAGAGCCATCGCTGCAGGCTGCCTTCATTGAATACGGGGGTAATCGTCACGGCTTCCTGGCCTTCAACGAAATCCATCCCGATTATTACCAGATCCCTCTCGCCGACCGAGAAGCGCTCATGCGCGAGGAAGCCGAAGAAGAGGATGAGCCGCTTGAGGCTCGCACTCGGCCGCACTCTGAAGACAGCGACGAAGACGACGACGCTCCCCTCGGCGGAGAAGATGACGATGACGTCATGGAAGAAGAGGTCGCCCGGCGCCGTCGGCGACTGATGCGCCGCTACAAGATCCAAGAAGTCATCCGTCGCCGGCAGATCATGCTGGTCCAGGTGGTCAAGGAAGAGCGTGGCAATAAGGGCGCAGCCCTGACGACCTATCTCTCCCTGGCTGGGCGCTATGGCGTGCTAATGCCCAACACGGCTCGTGGTGGCGGCATTTCTCGCAAGATCACCACAATCACCGACCGCAGGCGGCTGAAGGGCGTCGTTCAGAGCCTGGACGTGCCGGATGGCATGGGTCTGATTGTCCGAACCGCAGGTGCCAAGCGCACAAAGGCGGAGATCAAGCGCGACTATGAATATCTCCTGCGTCTGTGGGAAAACATCCGCGACACGACCCTACACTCGGTGGCACCTGCCCTCATTTATGAGGAAGAAGACCTGGTAAAGCGGACCATCCGCGACCTCTATGACAAGGACATTGAGGAGGTCTGGGTCGAAGGCGAAGCCGGCTTCAAAGAAGCGCGAGAATTCATGCGCATGCTGATGCCCTCTCAGGCCAAGAAGGTTCAGGCCTATCGCGACCCGACGCCGCTCTTTGTGAAGCACCGAGTCGAGGACCACCTGTCGCAAATCTACTCACCCAATGTGGCATTGAAGTCGGGTGGGTATCTGGTGATCAACCAGACCGAAGCCCTGGTGGCCATCGACGTGAACTCGGGGCGTTCAACTCGGGAACGGAACATCGAGGCCACTGCGCTCAAGACCAATATGGAAGCTGCCGAGGAAGCAGCTCGCCAGTTACGCTTACGCGACCTTGCCGGATTGATCGTCATCGACTTCATCGACATGGATGAATCGAAGAACAATCGCGCCGTCGAAAAGAAACTCAAGGACGCCCTAAGGGACGACCGTGCCCGGATTCAGATGGGCAGGATTTCTTCCTTCGGTCTGATGGAAATTTCCCGGCAGCGTCGCCGGTCTGGAGTGCTGGAAGGCACGACACATATCTGCGAACATTGCGCCGGCACCGGGCGCGTCCGCTCGGTGGAATCCAGCGCCCTTTCGGCTCTCCGCGCCATGGAAATGGAAGCGGTGAAGGGCGGCGGCGAAGCGATCCTTAAGGTTCCCGTCGCTGTCGGCCTCTATATCCTGAACGAAAAGCGCAATCATCTGGCCCGGGTACATGAGACCCTTGGCCTGTTTGTCACCATTGCCCTTGATGACAATGTCGGCTTAGCCGGACATGAAATCGAACGGACGGCAAGCGAAGCACGTCCGGAACATGCCATAGCACGCCACAAACCCATAGAGGCCTATGTCCCCACCGATGAGGACATCGCCGATGATGACGTGGACGACTTGGACGAGGTCGACGATGAAGTGATCGAAGACGACGATGAAGATGGCGATGAAGATGATCGGCCAGTGTCTAAGGGAAGTGCCCGTGAGGTCGAGGCTGATTCCGAGGACGGTGAGGATAGAAACGCTCGTCGTGGCAAGCGTCGGCGTCGGCGCGGCCGTCGGGACGAACCCCGCACTGACGAAACCCGTACTGACGAAGCTCGGCCCCCTGTGGCTGCGGAAGCCCGCAGTGATGAGGAAGATGATGGGCAAGGTGGACGTCGTCGCCGTCGTGGACGCCGTGGTGGTCGCCGGACTCGCGAAGATGGTCGGCCCATGGATGCCTTCTCCTGGGTGCGCCCGTGGGTGCCCTATGGCGAAGACGCCTTCGTTTGGCACGACCCCGCCGAGGACATGAAACCTGCCGCTCCCGCCGCCGAACGCCAGGAGCGCCCCGAACGCCAAGATCGTCCGGAGCGTCAGGGGCGGCCTGAGCGCACCCCCCGCCCAGACCGGCAAGACCTTGCTTCGGCACCGCAACCTGCCGTCTTGGTAGAAGCCTCAGGTGTGGAAGAAGACATCTGGGTTGAACTGCCGGCGATCGAGGAAAAGCCAAAGCGGGCTAGGCCGCGTCGGGGACGCAGCACACCTGAGCTGGCCGTCGACATTGTGACTGAGGAGGTCGCTGCCGAACCTGTCGTCCTTCAAGAAGCGACAGTGGAGCCAGAGGTCATCGAGGAGGTGCCAGCCGCAAAACCGGCCCGCGCTCGCCGTACTAAGGCCGCAAAAGCAGAGGCAATCTCAGACCCTGCTGCCGTAGAACCGGTGCCGGTCACGACTCCTGAACCTGAACCGGTTATGGAAGCACCCAAGCCCCGGGAACCAGATCCGGCCGAAATCTCTGCGCCGCCCGCCACGCCCCGCAAGGGCTGGTGGAGACGCTAGTGACACGCTAAGATTTGGGTCGGGGCATGACTAAGGAATACCAAATGGTCGCCCCGACCCGATCTATTCTGCGCTCTGTTCTAACGACCACATTGGTGCTTGGGATCGCATTCCAGGGCCGACCCGCCCTCGCGCAAGGTGCTGGGGTTTCCCTGATCCGAGACACGGAAATTGAGGAAATCCTGCAATCTGACGCTGCACCGCTCTACTCGTCGGCAGGACTAGATTCCAAATCCATCCATATCCTGCTGATTGGGTCCAAGGATCTCAACGCCTTTGCAGGCCCCGGCACCATGGCGGTTTATACCGGCCTGATCTTAGAATCGAAAAACGCCAACCAGCTGCAGGGCGTGATGGCCCACGAAATTGGCCACCTTGCAGGCGGACACTCAGCCAGGTCAGGCGACATGACTACGGCGGGCATGAAACCTTTCCTGCTGACCATGGGCTTGGGGGTTCTCGCAGCCCTGGCCGGTAATACAGAGGCTGGCGCAGTCCTGGCAGGTAATGCCAGCTTCTTCGGCACACTGGGAGCCCTTGGCTATAGCCGCGAGCAAGAAAGCCGGGCCGACCAAGCGGGGCTCACCTACCTGGAGTCTGCTGGCCTCTCAGGTAAGGGGCTCGTCGATTTCTTCGACAATTTTCGCTATCAGGAAGTCTTTGAGGAAGCACGTCGCTATCCTTATTTCCGCAGCCATCCCCTCTCCTCAGATCGGATCGAGGCCCTGAGAGTGCGGGCTGAAAAGCTCCAGCGATACGACTTGCCCCTTGACCCAAAACAAGAGGCCGCCCACGCAATTATGAAGGCTAAACTGCAGGGGTTCATCAATCCCACCATTGCTGTGGTCAAGTGTGCAGACAAGGATCAGGACTATCCGACCCGCTATGCTTGCGCCATCGCTCAATACCAACTGAAGGAACCGGACAAGGCGCTGAAGCTGGTGGACGCGCTCTTGGTGGATCAACCTGACAATCCATATCTTTGGGAACTGAAAGGCCAAATCCTTTTCGAATTCGGGCGCGCAGCCGAGGCGGAGGTACCTCAACGTAAGTCCGTGATGTTGAAACCTGAGGCACCGCTCTTGCGGGTCAATCTGGGTCAAACCCTCATCGCTCTGCCGTCCGACGCTAAGATCGATGAAGGCATTGCTGAACTCAAGAAATCACTGACACAAGACGAAGAAAACTCTGCTGCCTGGCGGCTTCTGGCAGAGGCCTATGATCATAGGGGCTTGGCTGGTTTGGCACGCTACGCCACGGCGGAATACAATTTTCAAGAAGGCGACAAGCGCCAAGCCTTGATCTTCGCTATGCGTGCTCGCGACATGCTAGCCAAGGGCTCGCCAGAATGGCGGCGGGCCATTGACATTGTTTTGGCCTCAAACCCTGACAAGGGGACCCTCAGGGATGTCACCAACGATGGACCAAAGAAACCCTCTTAGCTGTTGATATACGCTGCATTTCACCACCGACGCCCCACTTCCTGCGGACATTCCATGACCTTACGCCTTGTACCGATCCTTGCCGCCGTTCTTGGCTTGGCGGGATGTCAGAAAACTTCAGACGCGGCATTTGGGGAGCGTATCCATGCCTATCTGCGCACGCATCCCGAGGTCGTCGCGGAGTCTCTGCAAATTCTTCAAACCAAGGCTGAGCTGGAAAAAACCAAATCCGCGCGCGCGCTGCTGGACGAGCACCGCCAGGAATTAGAGCGAGATCCGCGCGATTTTGTTGCCAACCCCGGAGGCAAAATCACGGTTGTCGAATTTTATGACTACCGTTGTGGCTACTGCAAAGTATCGGCTCCTGAAGTCTTGAAGCTGATTGACGAAAATCCCGACGTCCGCTTTGTCTTCAAGAATTTCCCAATCTTTGGAGGTGCGTCAAATCTCGCGGCTCAAGTCTCCATGACGCCCCAGGGAAAGGCCAAGGGGCTGGAAATCTATAAGGCCTTCATGACCGACAAGGCCCTGGATGAAGCCGCCATCAGTCGCCATCTGGCCAATCTTGGCCTGAACCTTTCAGACATTGCCAAAGCTGCCAGCGCGCCGGACATCCGCCAGCACATTGAAGATACGAAACATCTCGCAGATGCCTTGAAGATCGAAGGCACACCAGCCTTCATTGTCGGAGACGTCCTGATCCCCGGGGCGGATATGAACGCCCTGCGCCAAGCCATTGCAGAGGCCAAGATCGGACCCCTTAAAACCCCGCCGAAGGCCTAAAGCTTCGCACGATAGTTTAGATAACTCGCTCTTTTTACATGGCCACCTAAATGGACGGTCAGAGGATGAGGAAACCCAGATGGGTGAAAAGGTTCTGATCATTGGGGCGGGCATAGCCGGACTTTGCACCGCGCTCGCCCTTGCTCCCACAGGCCGCCAGGTCACGCTTTTAGAGCGAGACCCCCCGCCCCCGACCGATGACCCGAATGATGCGTTCGCAGACTGGTCGCGCCGCGGTGTCGGACATCTGCGCCATAGCCATGCCTTCCTAGCAAGATTACGCCTCATTATCCGCGATGAGCACCCCGCACTCCTCGCCAATCTTCTCGCGGCTGGCTGCCGTGAGTTGGGCCTGGACGGCATGCTGACGGATATTCATCGCCGGACCTATAAGCCTGAGCCGATCGACTCTGATTTCATCATTCTGACCAGTCGCCGGACGACATTGGAATTGGTCATCCGACGCTATGTGGAATCTCTTCCGGGTGTGGTCATCCGCTCAGAAAGCTTTGTAAGCGAGGTTTTGACTAAGGCTGGAACCCCGATTTCGGTGAAGGGCGTCCGGCTCGAAAACGGCGAAGAGGTTCTATGTGATGTCCTGGTGGACGCAGGAGGCCGCACCTCCAGCGTCGTGGAACAACTCATCGCCCTTGGTGCCCCCATCACGGAAACCTCGGAAAGCGCAGGTATCCTCTATTTCACGCGCCACTACCGTCTGAAGCCTGGCATGAGTGAGCCACCCAGAGGCCAGGCCCCGGCGACCGGCGACCTCGGATTTTTGAAATTTGGCGTCTTTCCAGGGGACGAAGGGTGTTTTTCGATCACCCTTTGCGTCCCTGAAATCGAAATCGAAATGCGCAAGGCCATTGTACGCCCCGAAACCTTTGACGCGATTTGTCGCCAAATGCCGGGCATGGTCCCGTGGATCGAGCCGGAGCGTTCCGAACCGGTCAGCAAGGTTTTCGGCATGGGCGACCTGCATAGTCGGTGGCGCACCCTTCTGAACGACGGCCTACCGGCCGCTCTTAATGTCTTTCCAGTGGGCGACAGTCTTGTCCGCACCAATCCGCTTTACGGCCGAGGATGCTCGTTTGCAGCCGCCAGTGCCTACGCCCTTCGCGATGCCCTAAGGGCTAGCCCTGACCCTGTAAGGCGATTGATTGCCTATGACGTCAGCGTCATCCGCGACCTACAGCCCTATTTCAAGTCCATGCTCGACCAGGACCGCAGCGCCATAAAGCGCGCGCGCCAAGCTCTGACCCCAGGCCATGTTCCGGATCTGCGCAGTCGGGTCCTAAAGAGCTTCATGGAAGATGGGATCGGCGTTGCGATCCGTTCGGATCCAGACCTTTTGCGGGCCGCCATGCGCGGCTTTCATATGCTTGAGCACCCGTCCGATTGGCTTAAGCGGCCGAAAAACATCGCCAAGGTTCTCGGTTATTGGGCACGGGGTAAGGCCGCCAATGCAGAAGCCTATCCACCGAAATCGGGGCCAGACCGTGAAACCTTGATGCGATCCGTCGGTATCTCTCCCGACCTCGATATCGCGCGCCTTAACCCAGCCTAGATTAGCCCGGCTCTGGGCGAAGATGGATCTGCATAGGACCGTTTGGCCATACGACCGGCCAGGAAGGCTTCGCGTCCGGCGATCACAGCGTGCCTCATGGCACCAGCCATGCGGATCGGATCTTTGGCCTCGGCAATCGCTGTGTTCATCAGCACTGCATCACACCCCAGTTCCATGGCCAGAACCGCATCAGAGGCTGTACCAACCCCGGCGTCCACAAGCACCGGGACCTTTGACTGTTCGATGATCAGGCCAAGATTCAGCGTATTCTGAATACCGCGCCCCGATCCAATCGGCGCGGCCGCCGGCATAATCGCTGCCGCACCCGCATCTTCCAGCTTGCGGGCATAGACCGGATCATCGCTGCAATAGACCATGACCTGGAACCCTTCAATGATCAGCAGCTTTAGGGCCCGCAAGGTCTCCTCCATATCGGGCAGGAGGTGCTTGGTGTCGGACAGCACCTCGAGTTTGACGAGATCCCAGCCCCCAGCCTCCCGCGCCAAGCGTAGAGTGCGAACAGCATCTTCGCCGGTGAAGCAGCCCGCAGTGTTCGGCAGGAAGGTGAATCGATCCGGCTTCACATAGTCCACCAGCATGGGCTGGTTCGGATCTGACAGGTTCACCCGGCGCAGGGCGACTGTGACGATTTCAGCGCCCGCAGCCTCAGCAGCTGCAGCGTTTTGGGCATAATCTTTGTACTTGCCCGTGCCTACGATCAGACGCGAGGTGAAGGTGCGGCCGGCTACGGTCCAGGTATCTTCCCCTTGGATTGATCCGCTCATCTCAGCCGCCTCCGATAAAGTGCACGATCTCAATGCGATCACCATCAGCGATCACCGTTATCTGATAGGCTGAACGGGGCACGATCTCCAGATTTCGTTCCACAGCCACCTTGCGTGGGTCCAATTCCAGATGCTCAACGAGATCTGAAATGGTTCTAAGGTCGGGAAACCGCTGGTCATCGCCGTTCAAAACGAGGTTCATGCATCACTCAAAATGGCCTAGTCGTTCACCTGCGCTTGTGACCCCCGTCGCAGACCGTTACAAGACCATTGAATCGCCGGCGGGGCCGAATGTCGAAACCGATCTATGTGCTGAACGGCCCCAATCTAAATCTCCTTGGGGTCCGGGAGCCTGAAATCTACGGAAAGACCACCCTGGCGGATGTGCAGGCGCTTTGCGAAGCGCGTGCCAAGTCCCTGGGCAAGACTGTCGTGTTCCGCCAATCCAACCACGAAGGCCAGTTGGTGGACTGGATACAGGAAGCGCGGACCATGGCCTGCGCCATTGTGATCAACCCCGCTGCCTATGGTCACACCTCCATTGCCCTGCTCGACGCTCTGAAGGCTGCCGAAGTCCCGGTGATTGAATGCCATTTGTCCAACCCGGCAGCACGCGAAAGCTTTCGCCACCACACCTATGTTTCCCTGGTCGCCACCGGTGTTGTGACCGGCCTGGGAGCAAAAAGTTATGAACTCGCCGTCGAGGCCGCTGCGGCACTTGCCGCCTGACCTCGTCGTCCAGAAGCAAGGACCTATCCCATGGCCACCACGCCCAAGGCACCCGCGGATCCGATCGATTCGCGTCTCGTACGCAAGTTGGCGGATATTCTCACCGACACAGGCCTAACCGAAATCGAGGTTGAGCATGGTGCCCTGAAGATCCGCGTCGTCCGGGCTCCAGCGACCGTGACCTATGCTCAGGGCCCAGGGCCTGCCTATGCACCTGCGCCCTTGGCACACCCGAGCTCAGCCCCAGCTGCCCCTGCCGAAACCCCAGCGCCCGCCGTCCGTGCCGCTGGCGATCAGGTAAAGTCCCCCATGGTTGGGACGGTCTATTTGCAGCCCCAGCCCGACGCAGCACCATTCGTGAGGGTCGGAGATACCGTCTCTGCTGGACAGACACTGATGATCATTGAAGCCATGAAGACCATGAACCCTGTGCCTGCGACCAAGGCCGGCAAGGTTGTGGAAATTCTGGTGGCAGACGCTCAGCCGGTCGAGTTCGGCGAACCTCTCGTCATCATCGAGTAGGTCCATGTTCGACAAAATCCTCATCGCCAACCGCGGCGAGATTGCTCTGCGGATTCACCGCGCCTGCAAAGAGATGGGCATTGCCACCGTGGCGATCCATTCTGAAGCCGACGCCGGGGCCATGTGGGTTCGGCTGGCCGATGAAAGCGTCTGCATAGGCCCCGCTTCAGCGGCCAAGAGCTATCTGAACATTCCAGCCATCATTGCAGCCGCCGAGATCACCGGTGCCAACGCCATCCACCCCGGCTATGGTTTTCTGTCGGAAAACGCCCGGTTCGCCGAGATCGTAAACGCTCACGGCTATACCTTCATCGGTCCCCGCCCAGAGCACATCACCATGATGGGCGACAAGATCACCGCTAAACAGGCGGTTAAGGCAGCAGGCATTCCAGTCGTGCCGGGCTCTGAAGGGGCCCTGACGACCGAGGAAGAGGCTATTGCAGCTGCGGCGATTATCGGATTCCCCGTCCTCATCAAGGCCGCAGCCGGCGGCGGCGGACGGGGCATGAAGGTCGCTCAAACCCCGGAAGACTTGGCCGAAGCCGTTTCCACCGCCAGGGCGGAGGCCAAGGCGGCATTTGGCGATGATGCGGTCTATATGGAACGCTATCTCCAGACCCCAAGGCATATCGAGCTTCAGGTTATCGCCGACAGCTTTGGCAATGTCTGCCATCTGGGCGAACGGGACTGCTCCTTGCAGCGTCGCCATCAAAAGGTCTTGGAAGAGGCCCCGTCCCCGGCCATTGACGCTGCCACGCGCGCCAAAATCGGCAAGGTGGTGGTCGATGCGATCAAGGCTATCGGCTATTTGGGCGTTGGCACCATTGAATTCCTCTACGAGAATGGCGAGTTCTTCTTCATCGAGATGAATACACGCCTGCAGGTGGAGCATCCGGTCACCGAAGCCATTACCGGCATTGATCTGGTGCGCGAGCAGATCCGCATCGCTGCCGGTCTGCCCCTTTCCTTCCGCCAGGAAGACATCATCTTCGAAGGCCACGCAATTGAGTGCCGCATTAATGCGGAAAACCCAAAGACCTTCACCCCGTCCCCAGGACTAATCACAGATTTTCACGCCCCAGGCGGCCTAGGGGTGCGGCTAGATAGCGCTATCTATGCCGGTTATTCTATCCCACCCTATTATGACAGCCTGATCGGCAAGCTGATCGTACACGGTCGGGATCGGGAAGAATGTATCGCCCGGGTCAATCGCTGCCTGGGGGAAATGGTGGTTGGCGGCATTGAGACCACCATACCGCTCTTCCAGGAACTTCTAGTCCAGCCAGACATTCTCAGCGGTAAGTACGATATTCACTGGCTTGAACGCTGGATGAAGGACCAACCTTCCGTCTAGCAACCGAAACGACCCGTGCGCCTGGGGAGGCCCATATGACCGACGCGATCACGCCCTTCACCCTTTCGGTACCAGAGAGCGAACTGGAGGATCTGCGACGGCGCCTGGCCGCGACACGCTGGCCTGAAAAGGAAACCGTGGGCGACTGGACACAGGGCTCACCCCTGGCAAAGGTCCAGGAGCTCTGCCGTCACTGGGCAACCAATTATGACTGGCGCCGGGCAGAGACTAAGCTGAACGCCTTGGGTCAGTTCAAAACTCGCATTGACGACCTCGACATCCACTTCCTGCATGTCCGATCGCCACACCCTCAGGCCCTCCCCTTGATCATTACCCATGGCTGGCCAGGTTCAGTAATGGAATTCATGAAAGTTATCGGGCCCCTAACCGATCCGACAGCCTTTGGCGGCAAGGCCGAAGACGCCTTTCATGTGGTCGCCCCTTCTCTGCCGGGGTTTGGTTTCTCAGAGCGCCCCTCAGCACGGGGCTGGGGCGTTGAGCGTATTGCCAAGGCCTGGACGACCCTCATGGGTCGCCTTGGTTATGAGCGTTGGGTCGCCCAGGGCGGCGACTGGGGTGCAGCGGTGACGACGGGGATCGGGGTCCTTAAGCCTAAAGGCTGCGCGGCCATTCACGTCAACATGCCCCTGGTCTTCCCTGATGCCGAAGATCTTGGGGATATGTCCAAACTCACGCCGCGGGAGCAGTCCGCCCTTGGGGCCATGGCCCATTACCAAGCTCAAGACTCTGGCTACTCAAAGCAGCAAAGCACCCGTCCTCAGTCTCTCGGCTATGGACTGACGGATTCTCCGTCGGGTCAGGCAGCATGGATATACGAGAAAATGTGGGCCTGGACAGATAACCAGGGCGCGCCAGAGGACGTCCTAAGCCAAGACGAAATGCTGGACAATATCATGCTGTATTGGCTGTCGGCGACTGGGGCATCCTCGGCGCGGTTGTATTGGGAAAGCTTTGGAAGCTTCTCGAGCACCAATCTCGACCTACCGGTTGGGGTCAGCATCTATCCAAAAGAAATCTTCCGCCCAACGCGCAAGTGGGCCGAACGGCGCATGAAGAACATCATCCATTGGAATGAATTGGATAAGGGCGGTCACTTCGCCGCCTGGGAACAGCCAGACCTTTATGTGCAGGAAATTCGAACCTGCTTTGCACAGGTCCGCTAGGCCAGGGACGAGCGCCCCGTGGAGGGTTTCGGGCCTCATGAGCTACTTGAGTGCTATGCACGCGGCGTGTTTCCGATGGCCGATTCACGGACCGATGAGAAGATCTTTTTAGTTGATCCACATCATCGCGGTGTCTTGCCTCTAGATGGGCTTCACATCCCCCGAAGGCTGGCGCGAAAAATCAGGTCTGAGCCGTTTGAAATTCGGATCGACACCGCTTTCACAGAGGTGGTTAGCCTTTGTGCCCAAGCCGCCCCCGATCGACCAGACACTTGGATAAACGGGACGATAGAACATCTCTATGAAGACCTCTTCGCCATCGGGCATGCACACTCTGTTGAATGCTGGAGGGATGGTTCCCTTGTGGGGGGGCTATATGGCGTTTCGCTCGGCGGTGCCTTCTTCGGCGAAAGTATGTTTTCCCGAGAAACCGACGCCTCCAAGGTCGCCTTGACCTATCTGGTTGCCCAATTGATCGTCGGCGGGTTCCAGTTGCTGGACACCCAGTTCATCACCGATCATCTCAAGCGCTTCGGCACTGAGGAAATTCCACGCAAGACATATCATCAGCGCTTGAGACAGGCTCTGAAGATTCCCGCTTATTTCGGACGGGTTGCGCCCATGACGGGCGCAGAGGTCCTGCAGGTGACCATCCAGACATCATAAACAGGATGCTGCAGAGGATTTAGCCCCGGCGAAGATGCATACATCCAGCCCTTAAAGACCTGACGGGCAGCAGGAGTCGGCCTGCCAGGCGCTGCGCGCGGCTGGGAGTCGATGGTCATAAAGGCGATGGAGTCGTCCTGCGGCTCATCAGAGGCAGATTGCTCACAGGCCTTCACCGTGATGACGATGGACTTATATCGCACGGGCTGACCAACCGGTGCTTCGAACCGCACGGTTTCTGCTGTGACCTTGTCAAGCGCCTGAACGATGGCGATATCAAACCGCGGACGCTTCTGCGTGCTCTCAGTCGGCTTTTCGACGACTTGGTGCGGCGGTGGAACCGCAGGCTTCATCTCAGAAGCTGGCACGGATGGGGCAACCAGAGGGGAAGGCGTCTCCACGACCGCTGGCGGGGCCTCTTCGGGCACCAGACCGGTTACAGGCGTCGCCTCTTTGGTCGGTTTCGAAATGGGTGCTGGCTGCGCTATGACGGCGCTTGCTGCAGCCATAATGGCCAAGAAGGTGATGGGCGCACGTACCGACATCACCCTATTCCGGACGCCACGCCTCATAGTCTGCCGCCGCCTTTGGACGCTCACCACCCCGGGTGATTGAACCCTTTGGCCGCCAAGCATGGACCGTCCCGGTCAGGTTTGGCAGGTGGTCCTTTTCCCAGGCCTGCCGCTTCAAAGGCTCGATCGTCGGCGGCTCATCAAACGTATAGTGCAACCAGCCGTGCCATTCCGGCGGCACCTTTGAGGCTTCCGCATAGCCATTGTAGATCACCCAGCGGCGCTTGCGGCCGTCATAGGAATCCTTTGCGTCTCGCGCCTGATAATACTTATTCCCGGTATCATCCTGGCCAACCAAGACGCTCCGGCGCTTGATGTGAAAGCTCGCGCCTATGGTTGCGCCGCCCCACCAAGTAAAAATTGCTCTCAGCACGTTCGTACATGTCCAGTCGGTTGCAAGCGGGCGGACTATAGGTCCGGACGCCCGAACCGTCCAGCCTTGCTAGGGCCCCCACATGTGGTGGAAAGCTGTGGTTAGACTCACAACATCTATTGCCGCAAGTCGGCGCTCTGCCTAACCTCCCTTGGAAGGAGTCTGTTCGGTGCGGGCCTTAGCTTCAAAGATAGAACGCAGAACCCTGGAGCGCGCCTCCGGGGTCATTGATGTCATGGCACCGGCTGCCTGGTCGGATGCCCGCGTGGAGTCTTGGCTAGAATGGGCTGGTGAAAATCCAGACCTTCCCTCTGCCCTATTCCGTCGTGCGGACTCGATCGCCAACCAAGCTGAAACCCTAGGCCTAATTGAGACCGCAGATCATTCAGATTTTCGTCGGGACCTCGGGGCAGCCCTGGCGTCTGGTCGCTTAGCTGTTAGTGAACCTCGTTCTGGGGAATTACCCAAGCTGATCTCAGCTGATCGGGGCAATTTGGCCCAAGCGCTTCAAGCCCTGCGCAGCGAGCGGCGTGGCAGATCAGCAGCCCAGGGTGCCGCCCTTGAAGTCGGGCGTCGGCTGCAGGCGGTGATGGACGCCATCAATCGCTGCGAGGGCGATTCGGCAGCCTGCTCAGATCCATTTTCCAATCCCTCCCTCGCACGGGCTGTCGAGGCGGCTCAGGCCGCGGGCATACAGACCTCGTTGATACTTGAGGCCATGACCCTGGCTCGGACGGGTGAGGTGACTTGGGATGCGGCCCTCCCGGCGACGTCTCATGACGACCCTAAAATCATCGCGGCATTTTCCGGCGAGCCTCCTGAAGACCTCGCTGCAGCCCTTGCCGGAGCCGTTTGGGAAACCGGTCAGGTTACGGCAGCGTTTACCGGCGCTCAGGCTGGACGGCTTGCCGTACGGGGGCGTCCTAGCCGCGGAGCGCTCGATATCAACGCCTATGGCGATGGCCCAGCCTTTGATCAAAAGGTTTTTCACGCCGATCTAAGATTACTCGCCATCACCCTTGCAACCCAGGGCGGCCCCATCGCCTTGGGGCTCGGTGGCGTCGCCGACTGGCTCATGGCTCAAGGGCTGGCCTATGACAGTCATTATGGACAGAGCGCCGTCAAAGACCTCTATGACAGCGCCCATCGGGTAATTGCTGACCTAAAGCTCAGCGACGGCGGGCTGGCTGTATTTGACGACCCGGAAATCGCGCTTCGTTTGGGTGGAGCCAACGCCAATGCGGGGCCATCGACAGGTCCCATAACCGTCGCGCAAATGGAAACGGGCGAGACCTTGCGCGTGCTGTCTGAGCCGGCCTTAAGGGGCATAGCTTCACTTGGCAGCGACCCAGGGCAGTTACGCGCGCACATGTTGGGGGCACGCGAGCTCTCCGGTGCCAAGGGGATCAATCATAATACCCTTCAAGCCCGCGGTTTTACCGAGCATGAAATTTCGGTGGTCGAGTCGGCATTGCCCTTTGCAAGCCGGTTATCGGATGCCTTTTCAGTAGAATCGATTGATCCTGGATTTTTGCACGATGTGCTGGGACTAACAGCGCAAGACCTTGCCACTCCCGATCTCGACCTCCT
>CAITHQ010000095.1 GCA_903892305.1 uncultured Alphaproteobacteria bacterium | reverse complement strand
GATGAGGCAAGGCACGCCGCCGCCCTTTTGATACTCGCCGCGCACGGTGTGGCCGGGGCCCTTGGGGGCGATCATTAGGACGTCGATGGTCGACTTGGGCTCAATCAGGTTGAAGTGGACGTTCAGGCCGTGGGCGAACAGCAGGGCTGCGCCGTCGCGGATGTTGGGGGCGATCTCTTCGTTGTAAATGCCGCGCTGCAATTCGTCAGGCGCCAGAACCATGATGGCGTCGGCCCACTTGGAGGCTTCGGCGACGCTCATGACCTTCAGGCCGTCGGCTTCCACCTTCTTGGCGGTGGCCGAACCGGGGCGCAGGGCGACCACCACGTTCTTGGCACCGGAGTCGGTGAGGTTCAGCGCATGGGCGCGGCCCTGGCTGCCATAGCCTACGATGGCGATCTTCTTGTCCAGGATGCGGCCGAGGTCTGCGTCGCGATCATAGTAAACGCGCATGTTTCTTCTCCTGAAGACAAGGTGAGCCGCGTTCCTGAGCAATTCCAGGGCGGCAAAGGCCGCGTTATGGAGGGGAAAATTGCGCTTTCGTCAAGCCAAAGCCCCCGCCAAATGTGCATGGCGGGGGTCCTGACCGCGGATTAAAGCGTCTTACCAGAAGACATCATAGACAACTCGGAAGACCCGGCCGGTGAAACGATCAATGAGCAGGGCGTCGTCGCCGACCCGAATCCAGGCAGACCCCAAGGGCGGGCGAGGCAGGCCATAGGCCCACCATTGGGTGATTTGGTAGTCCGGCGTCCACCAGGAACGGGGCAGCAGATCGCCGAAGATCCAGCTGCGTGAATAGTAGCCGACGGGGGGTCGATAGTTCCAGCCGCGATAGCGGTTCTGGCTGCGCCAGCGCCAGTCGTCGTGGTCGCGGTCACGCCAGCTCCAGTCGCGGCGATCATCCCAGTCCCAGCCGCGTCGGACATTGCGGTCATCCCGCCGCCAATCGCGATGATCGTCATCCCCGCGCCAGCCACGATCACGATCGCGATCATGGTCTCGACCTGACCAGAGGCGGGGCTCATCCCTGACAACCCCGCCGCGGTGGTCATCAAAGCCATCAGGCCGACCGCGGCTCTCCAAGCGGTCACCATCACGGCCCTGGCGGGGGGCGATGGCAGGCGGAGGGCTTGGAGCACTGGGAGGCGCAGGCGGGGCCTCGACCCGGCCTTGGGGGACCCCGCGCCAGGTATTGCCATTGGCATCCCTTTGCCAGCCACCCATGGTCGGGGCCTCCGGAGCCTGGCGTGGCGCGGAGCGATCTTCCCGGATGCCAGGCTGGGGTTCGCCCCGAGCCTCGCCCCGGCGGCCTTCGCGGTCGCCGTGATCCCCATTATCCTGAGCACAGGCGAGACCCGCTGAGGAAGCCAGCAAGGCCAAGGCCAAGGCAGTGCGATTAAACCGTCTCATCTTCGATCCTCTGGTCCGGCGGCGTGGCCGGTTTGAATTGCCCTCGCCTACAGATATGACGCCGCCAACCTGAACCGGACTTGAACACCATAGCCGCATAAAACGCGCTCAGCATGGGGATGACTGGGCCCTGGCTGTGGATGCGCCATTGCCGACGGGTTTAGAAACTCCGCAGGTGTGCCACACTCGGGCACACTGATTCCTAAGTCTGAACCCCATGAACGCCCCCGCCCACATCGCCGCCCTGACCGACGAGGTCCATCCGGAGCAGGCCTATCTGGACCTGCTGACCGATATTCTGGCCAATGGGGTCCAGAGGGGCGACCGTACCGGGACCGGCACCCTGGGGGTCTTTGGCCGTCAGATGCGATTTGACCTCGGCAAGGGCTTTCCCCTGCTGACCACCAAGAAGCTGCACCGCAAGTCGATTATCCTGGAACTGCTGTGGTTCCTGCGGGGCGACACCAATGTGAAGTGGCTACAGGACCAAGGGGTCAGCATCTGGGATGAATGGGCCGCGCCGGACGGCGAGCTGGGGCCAGTCTATGGCAAGCAGTGGCGGTCCTGGACGGCACCTGACGGTCGGGTGATCGATCAGATCTCCAACGTCATCACCGCGCTCAAGACCAATCCCGACAGTCGGCGGCATATTGTTTCAGCCTGGAATCCCGCCGATGTGGACGACATGGCACTGCCGCCCTGTCACTGCCTGTTCCAGTTTTACGTGGCCGACGGCAAACTCTCATGCCAGCTCTATCAGAGGTCGGCCGATGTGTTTCTGGGGGTGCCCTTCAACATCGCCTCCTACGCCCTGCTGACGGTTATGATGGCCAAGGTGGTGGGTTTAGAGCCTGGAGAGTTTGTGCACACCCTGGGGGACGCTCACCTTTACCTGAACCATCTGGATCAGGCGCGGGAACAGCTGCAGCGGCAGCCCTATCCCTTCCCCACCCTAGAAATTGCCGACAAGGCCGATCTATTCGCCTTCACCTATGACGACTTCAAGCTTCGGGGCTACAAGGCTCACGAAAAGATCGCCGCGCCGATTGCGGTCTGAGTCGATCCCGTCTGGGGTTGGATTATCTGCAGCCTAAAGGCCCTGACCATGCCCCAGCCCATCCTGACCGCCGGCCCCATAGCTCGCGCCCGCAATGGGGTGATCGGCAAGGATGGCGGTCTGCCCTGGAAACTGAAGACTGACCTGGCAAACTTCCGCGCCGTGACCATGGGCAAGCCGGTGATTATGGGCCGCAAGACTTGGGACAGCCTGCCCAAGCGCCCCCTGGTGGGCCGGACCAATATCGTCCTGTCCCGGGACGGCAGCTTTGCGCCGCCCAATTGCGTGGTCTGTGAAGCTTTCGTTGAGGCGGTGTCCATCGCCAAGGAGCAGGCCGAGGACGATGGTCGCGATGAGGTCTGCGTGATCGGCGGGGTCTCCTTGTTTGAGCTGGCCCTGCCCAAGGCCCGCCGCATCTATCTGACTGAAGTTCATGCCGACGTGGAGGGCGATGTCCGGCTCCAGGGCTTTGATGAGAGCCAGTGGCGGGAGGTCAGATCCCAGGACTATCCCGCCGGCGAGGATGATGACTTTGCCTTCACCCTGCGGGTTCTTGAGCGTAAATAGCGAAAATCGCCGTTCGAGACGAAAAGGCCCTTGTTTTCCCCTGGGAGGATCGGGCCATAGTGCCCTCCGCAAAACCGCAATGACGGGTCGCCTGGAGGAATAGTATGGACATTCAACTGATCGCCGAGGACTTCCAGTTCCCGGAGGGCCCTATCGCCATGAATGACGGCTCGGTGATCCTCACCGAGATCAAGCGTCAAACCCTGACCCGAGTGACTCCAGACGGGAAAAAGGAAATCCTGGTGGAGACCGGCGGCGGCCCAAACGGTGCGGCCATCGGCCCTGACGGTGCGATCTACATCACCAATAACGGCGGCTCATTTGAGTGGCTAGACAATCAGGGCATGACCATTCCTGGCCCGACCCCGGCCAGCCATGTTGGCGGCATGATCCAACGTTTTGACCTGAATACCAGCAAGCTGACCACCCTCTACACCGAGTGTGACGGCAAGCGGCTGATCGGCCCCAATGACCTGGTGTTCGACAAGCAGGGTGGCTTCTGGTTCACCGATCACGGCTGCTCCACCCCAGAGGGCCGCAAGTTCGGCGGGCTCTATTACGCCAAGATCGACGGCAGCCATATCAGCCGCCAGCGCGACCACATAATCTCGCCCAATGGGGTTGGCCTCTCGCCAGACGAAAAGACCGTTTATGCCGCCGACACCCAACTGGGTCGTCTCTGGGCCTTCGATATTGAGGCCCCCGGCGTACTGGGCCCGGCACCCGCCTTTGCACCGGGCCGAGTGGTGAAGAATCTGGAAGGCTTCCAACTGCTGGACAGCCTTGCTGTTGAGGCCGGCGGCAAGGTCTGCGTGGCCACCATCATCAATGGCGGGATCACCGCCTTCGACGAAGATGGCTCCACCGAGCACTATCCCTTCCCGGACCTGATCGTGACCAACATCTGCTTTGGCGGGGCGGACATGAAGACGGCCTGGATCACCGCGTCGGCCACGGGCAAGCTGTTCAAGGCGACCTGGCCCCGTCCCGGTTTGAAGCTGAACTTCAATGCCTGATCAACGGGAAGCCCTGATCACCGAGAGCTTCGAGATCGCCGCAGACCTTTGTGAAGATCTGACGCCCCTGGTCTATGCCCGCCTGTTTCGGGAGCATCCAGATATGGAGCTCTTGTTCTGGCGGGATAAGAACCATCAGGTGAAGGGCGAAATGCTCAGCCGGGTGATCAGCGCTGTCCTGGACTTCGCCGGTGAGCGGCTCTACGCCGCGACCATGATCCAGTGCGAGGTCATCACCCATGAGGGTTATGACGTGCCGCCAGATGTCTTCGCAGTGTTCTTTGGAACCGTGCGCGATACCTTGCGGGGCGTGCTCGCTGAACGGTGGACCCCCGCCCTGGATCAGGCCTGGGCAAGTCTTTTGATTGAACTCGATTTTTACGTCACTCATCCAGATCAAAGTCAGACCATTCCGGCCTGATGCGGTGAGGGGCCAAAACGTATTAGCACGCTGAACACAGCGGTTGGGAGTGAGACATATGGGTTGGAATTTCGGCGATATCCTGGACGCGGTGGGACCAGAACTGCCCACGGAGGCCCCGGCCTTTATTCACGGGGAACGGCTGGTCACCTGGGGACAGGCCAATAAGATCACCAATAATGTGGCACGGTCCCTGATCGCCCGGGACGCTAAGCCCGGCGACAAGATCGCCATCTATATGCGCAACCGGCCAGAATATCTGATGGCCGTAGCCGCCGGCTGGAAGGCCCGCCTGACCCACGTGAACGTCAACTACCGCTACACCCCGCAAGAAGTCTGGTACATTTTCGACAATTCCGACGCCCAGACCGTTGTCTATTCGTCAGAATTCCGCGACGCCATTACCGAAATCCGCCCGCGTCTGCCCAATGTGAAAAACTGGGTTGAGGTCAGCGATACCGGAGAGGTTGCCCCCTATGCGGTGTCCTTCGCCGCCCTGGGCGAGGTAGGTAATGGCGGGCCTTTAGATATCGTCCGCTCGGGCGAAGACCAGTTCTTCATCTATACGGGCGGCACAACTGGCATGCCCAAGGGCGTGATGTGGGCCCATGAGGACCTGCGCGAAATCACCCTGCAAGGGGCCCGCCTCATGGGTCCGGTGCCCGAGACCCTTGAGGAACTTGCCGCCTTCGTCCGTCAGGTCGGACCTGGAGGTCGCATCCTGCCCGCCCCGCCCCTGATGCATGGCACCGGCCTGTTGAGCGGCATGAACACCATGATGGCCGGCGGCTGCGTCATTACCCTGACCGGCCAGACCTTTGACCCCATCGAAATGCTAGAAACCATCCATAAGCATAAGCCAACCTCCCTGGTGATTGTCGGCGACTCTTTCGGCAAGCCACTCCTCAATGCGCTGAATGCCGCGCCGGGCAAGTACGACCTGTCCAGTGTCATCGGCGTGGTATCGTCTGGTGTCATGTGGAGCCATGAGGTCAAGGCAGGGCTGCTGGAGCATATGCCAGGTGCCATGCTGAATGACGCCTTCTCGTCTTCCGAAGCCCTGGGCATGGGCAATTCGGTGATGGCCAAGGGTCAGGAAGTGCAGACCGCCAAGTTCATGCTCGGCGGCCGCTGCAAGGTGTTTGACGAGAACGACAACCTGGTGGAGCCCGGCTCCGGCGTACCTGGCATTGTTGCCATCGGCCCGCCTAATCCGGTGGGCTACTACAAGGACGAGGAAAAGTCGGCTCGCACCTTCCGGGTCATTGGTGGTGTGCGCTATTCCATCCCCGGCGACTGGTGCATTGTCGAAGCCGACGGCACCCTGACCCTGCTGGGCCGCGGCTCGGCCTGCATCAACACCGCCGGCGAAAAGGTCTTCCCCGAAGAGGTGGAAGAAGCCCTTAAGACTCACCCGTCCGTCGAAGATGCCCTGGTCATCGGCCTCCCCGATGAAAAGTGGGGTCAGTCTGTGACCGGGGTTGTCCGTCTGGCAGAGGGTGCGAGCTTGGATGAGGACGCTGTGCGCGCCCATGTCCGGCAGTCCTTGGCGGGCTATAAGACGCCGAAGCGGATCTTCGTCACAACCGAGGTGATCCGCGCCAGCAATGGCAAGGCCGACTATCCCACCGCCAAGAAGATCGCTGAAGCGGCGATCGCAGGCGCTTAAACTCAAAAGGCCCGGGGCGAACCCCGGGCCTTTCTCACTTCCGATCAGACCAGATCGAAGCGGTCGGCGTTCATAACCTTGGTCCAGGCCGAGACGAAGTCGCGGTAGAACCGGTCTGAAGCGTCGTCCTGGGCATAGACCTCTGCAATGGCTCGCAGCTGGGAGTTCGAGCCAAAGGCCAGATCCACTCGGCTAGCTGTCCACTTCACCACGCCTGTGGCGGTGTCGCGGCCCTCATAGCGGTTACGCGCCACCGGGGTCCAAGCCAGGCCCATATCCACCAGACCCGCAAAGAAGTCGTTGGTCAGGACGCCTGGCCGGTCAGTAAAGACCCCTTCTGGCGAGTGAGCATGATTGGCGCCCAGAACTCTCAGACCGCCCACCAGAACGGTCATTTCTGGCGCGCTGAGCCCCAGCAATTGAGCCCGGTCCACCAACAAGGCTTCCGGCGGCAGGCTGAAGGGCTTGCTCTCATAATTGCGGAAGCCATCAGCCTCTGGTTCCAGCACGGCGAAGGACTCCACATCCATCTGGTCTTGGGTCGCATCGGTCCGGCCAGGGGTGAAGGGAACCTCGATCTCGCGGCCAGCCGCCTTAGCGGCCGCTTCAATGGCCGCAGAGCCGCCCAGGACAATCAAATCGGCCATGGAGACCTGTCTCGGCGAGGTGAGGTTGAAGGCTGCCTGAACGCCCTCCAAGGCCCCTAGGACCTTTGCCAATTGATCAGGCTGGTTCACCGCCCAGTCCTTCTGTGGCGCAAGGCGAATACGGGCACCATTGGCCCCGCCCCGCTTATCCGATCCGCGGAAAGTGGAGGCCGAAGCCCAAGCGACCGACACAAGTTCCGAGACCGAAAGACCTGTCGCAAGCACCCTCGCCTTCAAGTCGGCGATTTCCGACGCTGTAATGACATCCCCAGACGCCGCCGGCACAGGGTCCTGCCAGATCAGCACCTCAGTTGGGACCTCCTGGCCCAAATAGCGGACCCGGGGGCCCATATCGCGGTGGGTCAGCTTGAACCAGGCGCGGGCAAAGGCGTCTGCGAAGGCCTCTGGGTTCTGATGAAACCGCCGGGAGATGGGCTCATAGATCGGGTCGAACCGTAGGGCGAGATCGGCCGTGGTCATCATGGGCGTATGCCGCCGGGAAGGGTCGTAGGCGTCGACCACCATGTCCGTCTCGGCAACACCCTTGGCGCGCCATTGATGGGCACATGCCGGGCTCTTCACCAGTTCCCATTCATAGCCGAACAGGGTGTCGAAATAGCCATTGTCCCAGGTGGTTGGATTGGGCTTCCAGGCGCCCTCAATGCCGCTGGTGATGGCGTCGCCGCCCCTACCCGCGCCATAGGTGGAGATCCAGCCCAGGCCCATATTCTCGACCTCAGCCCCCTCTGGTGCCGGTCCCACCAGGGCCGCATCGCCAGCGCCATGCGCCTTGCCGAAGGTGTGGCCGCCCGCGATCAAGGCCACAGTCTCTTCGTCATTCATCGCCATGCGGGCGAAGGTCTCGCGGATGTCTCGGCCGGAGGCCACCGGGTCAGGGTTTCCGTTGGGGCCTTCTGGGTTCACATAGATCAGGCCCATCTGGACGGCGGCCAGGGGATTTGCCAGCTCCCGATCGCCGCTATAGCGGGTGTCGCCCAGCCAAGTATCTTCGCCGCCCCAATAGATGTCCTCTTCCGGCTGCCAGACGTCGACCCGACCGCCGCCAAAGCCGAAGGTCTTGAAGCCCATGGATTCCAGGGCGCAATTGCCGGCCAGGATCATCAGGTCAGCCCAGGAGATGGCGTCGCCATACGTCTTCTTGATCGGCCAAAGCAGGCGTCGCGCCTTGTCGAGATTGCCATTGTCCGGCCAGCTGTTCAGCGGCGCGAACCTCTGGGAGCCAGAGCCCGCCCCGCCCCGTCCGTCGGCAATGCGATAGGTCCCGGCGCTGTGCCAGGCCATGCGGATGAAGAGGGGGCCGTAGTGACCCCAGTCCGCCGGCCACCAGGGCTGGGACGTCGTCATCAGGGCGACCAGGTCGGCCTTGATCATCTTCAGGTCCAGGGCGCTGAAGGCCTTCGCATAGTCAAAATCTATGCCCAAGGGATTAGATGCCGGGGCGTGCTGATGGAGAATGCTGAGGTTCAGCGAATTGGGCCACCAGTCGCGGTTCGAGCGACCAGCGTGGGTGGCTGCGGCGCCTGCACCGTGCATGACGGGGCAACCGCCTGTCTTGGTATTTGCGTCCATGGTTTTCTGCCTTTCAAGCCAGCGAACATCTCGTTCTGAGACGTCAAACTAGTGACGGCAGTTGCATAGATCAAATCAGAAACTTTTTTGTTTAGTATAGGCAAAATCTATGATCAAAGGCCGGTCACCCCGGCGGAGGCCGGGGTCCGGGTCGTAAAGCGCCGCACCAGGTCGGGACCTGGCATTCATCCCATCGGCCAGCCGCGGGGACGCGGCTGGATACTGGCCTCCGCCGGTATGGTCGGGATTGGAGCGCCTTAGCTCAACGTCGCCATGGCGGAGGCTTCGAAGTTCATCAGTTCGTCCGTGCGGCCTTCCTTGACCTTCAAGGCCCAGAGGGGATCCTGAAGCAGGGCGCGACCGACGCCGACCAGGTCGAAATCGCCCCGGTCGAGCATGAACTCTAGCTTGTCGAGGCTGGCGGGCTTTGAGCCTTCACCGGCATAGGAAGCGATGAATTCCCCGGTTAGGCCGACGGAACCCACAGTGATGGTCGGCACGCCGGTCAGCTTCTTGGCCCAGCCTGCGAAGTTCAGGTCTGAGCCTTCAAATTCTGGCTCCCAGAAACGACGCTGCGAGCAGTGCAGGATATCGGCGCCAGCATCGGTCAGGGCGGTGAGCCAAGCTTCCAGGGCCTTGGGATCTTCAGCCATCTTCACGGTGAAGTCTTGCTGCTTCCACTGGCTGATGCGGATGATCACTGGATAGTCAGGGCCGACGGCCTTGCGCACGGCGCGCAGGATGTCGGCGGCAAACCGGGCGCGGCCGGGCAGGTTCTTTGAGCCATAGGCATCTTCGCGGACATTGGTGCCGTCCCAGAAGAACTGGTCGATCAAATAGCCGTGGGCACCGTGCAGCTCGATGGACTCAAAGCCCAATGTCTTGGCTTCGGCGGCGGCGTCGGCGAAGGCGCGGATGGTATCTGCCACTTCTTCATCGCTCATGGCTTCGCCAAACTGCTTGCCGGGGCTGGAGAGGCCCGACGGGCTGTCATAGCCGCCTTCCGGGTTCCAGCTCGGGTCGCGGGAGCGGACGGCGCCGGTGTGCCACAGCTGGGGTGCCATGGCCCCACCTACGGAGTGGACTTCATCAATTACGCGCTTCCAGGCCTTAAGCTCGGCCTCGCCATGGAACCGCGGCACATTGGCATCGTTCAGGGCCGCTGGCCGCGAAACGCCGGTGCCTTCCGAGACGATCAGGCCAACCTCCGCTGCAGCCCGGCGCTTGTAGTACTGGGCGACCTCTTCCGTGGCCACGCCGCCGGGGGACTTGGACCGGGTCATGGGAGCCATGACAATGCGGTTCTTGAGGTTCATGCCCTTAAAGGACCAGGGTTGGAAAAGCGCGTCGGCAGCCATGTGGGATCCGTCAAACAAGTGTTCGTGAGACGGCCGATAAAGCACGGCGCGGCGCAGACGTCAGCGAAGAAAATCTGGGGTCGCGAGAAGCTGTGCCAGTCCGGTCACGCTTTGCCTCAGGTTTTGCTCAAAAAACCAGAGCCCATCTTGCCTAATTTCGGGAAAATAGGCATGTTCCTTAACACTGCTAAGATAGCGGCGTGGAACAAAGACGCCATTTGGAGGATCTCATGAGCGACGGCGCTATTGACCTGAAGGCGGACGCCCGCGCCCACGCCTTTTCCATCCCGCTGGAAGACATCAACATTGTCGATGTCGAAATGTGGCGGAATGAAACCTACTGGCCCTATTTTGAGCGCCTGCGCCGGGACGACCCGGTCCACTGGCATCCGGAAGGCCAACACGAGGATGGCCCCTTCTGGTCGGTGACCAAGTACAACGACATCATGGCCGTCGACACTAACCACGAGGCCTTCTCGTCGGATACGAACATCACGCTTTTTGACCAAAAAGATGATTTCAAAATGCCGATGTTCATCGCCATGGATCCTCCCAAGCACGACGAGCAGCGCAAGACGGTCAGCCCCGTCGTGTCGCCGATGAACTTGGCCATGCTTGAGCCGCTGATCCGCAGCCGCATTCAGAACACCCTGGACAACCTGCCGATCAACGAGCCCTTCGACTGGGTGGATCGCGTGTCCATCGAACTGACCACCCAGATGTTGGCAACCCTGTTCGACTTCCCCTTCGAAGATCGCCGCAAGCTGACCCGCTGGTCCGATATCGCTACGGCGGGTCCTGAGTCTGGCCTCTTCGTCACAGAAGACCCGGAAATGGAACGCCGGATGGAGCTGTTCCAGTGCGTGGAATACTTCAGTCGCCTTTGGGAAGAGCGCGCCGCTCAGCCGCAAAAGAGCGACCTGATCTCCCTCCTGGCCCATGGCGAATCCACGAAGAACATGGATCGCATGGAGTACCTGGGAAACCTGGTCCTGCTAATCGTCGGCGGCAATGACACCACCCGCAACTCCATGACTGGCTCCGTCCTGGCCATGAGCCAGAACCCCGATCAGGAAGCCAAGCTGCGGGCCAATCCGGACCTCATCCCCTCCATGGTCTCGGAAACCATTCGCTGGCAGACACCTCTGGCTCACATGCGCCGCACCGCCACCCGCGACATCGAGCTGGGCGGCAAGCAGATCAAGAAGGGCGACAAGGTCATCATGTGGTACGTCTCGGGCAACCGCGACGAAACCGTCATCGAGAACCCCAACTCCTTCATCGTCGACCGCGAACGCCCCCGTCAGCACATCAGCTTCGGCTTTGGCATTCACCGCTGCGTCGGCAACCGTCTGGCCGAGCTGCAACTGCGCATCCTTTGGGAAGAAATCCTCCCGCGCTTCCCAAAGATCGAAGTCCTGGGCGAGCCCAAGCGCGTGCCCTCCAACTTCGTGAAGGGCTATGAGAAAATGATGGTCCGCATTCCGGCCAGGAACTAAGCGTCGATCCAAGTATCGAAGCTGCAGCGCCCGCCGGACAAGGCGGGCGTTTTGCGTTGGGGGTTAGCTGTATGGTGCCGAGCCCTATGACCTGGACCCCGGCCGCCGCCGGGGTGACCGGTGGAAGCGGATACCCCGCGACCGAACGCCCACCTCCGGTCATACCGGCGAAGGCCGGTATCCAGGTACATCTGGAGCGTTAGCAACTGGAAGCTCGCCTACCCCCCGTAAGCAGCCGTCTCCAACGACCTCAACAAGCCCAACATGTCCGGATCCCCGAACGGCAGGAGCTGGGTCATGATCAGGCCTGCCTTCCCCACCGCCGGATCGGCCCAGTAATAGGTGTTGGCTAGGCCCGCCCAGGCGAGGCTGAAGCCGCTGCGGCCCTCTGCGGTGGGCTCGGGATTGAGTAGGGTCGCCAGGCCATAGCCGGTGTGCATGTCCGGATAGATGTCGAAGTCGTTGGACATGGCGGGATTGGCGGCCTTAAAAGCGCCCGCCCGATGGGGGCCGGTCTGGACCACACCTAGGCTGGCGACGGTTTCAGCTTTCAGGATCTGGCGATCCCCGTGCCGTCCGCCATTCAGCAGCATGCGCAGGAAGCGGGCATAGTCCGGGGCGGTTCCGTAGAGCCCGCCGCCGCCGGACAGAACCTCTGGGTTTTCCGGCATGCCGAAGGGGATGGGCATGACCTTGCCGTCAGGCCCGCGCATATGGACCGAGGCCTTGCGGGCCTGCTGCTCAGGGCTGAGGGCGAAGCCGGTGTCCTTCATGCCCAGGGGGCTGAAGATGTGGTCGTTCAGGTAGGCGTCGAGCCTTTGGCCGCTGGCGGCCTCGACAACCACGCCCACCCAGTCGGTATTGATGCCATAGGCCCAGCCTTCACCTGGGTCGAACAGCAGGGGCTGGACCATGTCGGCCCGGATGCCAGAGGCTGGATCGCCGGTCCCCGAATGCTCCCGCCACTTGGCGATCTGTGGCTGAATGAAGCCATAGCCAAAGCCTGCCATATGGCTGAGCAGATGGCGCAAGGTGACCGGTGCCTTGGCTGGGCGCAGGATTGGCTTACCAGCGTTATCAAAGCCGTCGAGCACCTGAAGGTCGGCGAACTCCGGGATCAGCTCGGCGAGATCACCGTCGAGGGTCAGCTTTCCGGCGTCCACAAGCTGAAGGGCACCCACGGACACCACCGCCTTGGTCATGGAGGCCAGCCAGAAGATGGTATCGGGGCTCATGGCCGCGTCGGTGCCCGCCGCCCTCAAGCCAACGGCGTGGCTGTAGACCGCACCCACGGAGTCCGTCACCAGGGCCACGACCCCAGACAGGCGACCTGACTCCACGGCCTTGGCGGCCTCGGCCTCAAACTGATCAAACATGGGTCGTCCTGACTAGAGCTGAGATCGCCTCAGAGCCCGAGCACCATCTTGGCCATGATGTTGTGCTGGATTTCGTTAGAGCCGGCATAGATCGAGGTCTTGCGGTAGTTGAAATAGTGCGGCGCCAAGGTCGCGGCATAGTCGGCACCGGCCCGGGGCTCATTGCGGATTCCCTTGATCTCGGCCCAGGTGTCCTGGACGAAGGGCTGGGCGTAGATCCCCGCCGCCTCAAGAGCCAGCTCGGTGATCAGCTGCTGAGCCTGGCTGCCTTCCAGCTTCAGCATGGATGAGGCTGCGCCCATGGATTCCCCGGCATTGTGCGAGGCGAACATGCGCAGCTCGACGGCGTTCAAAACATCCGTCTTGATCTGAGCTTCGGAGAGCTTGCGACGGAAGTCCTGGTCATCGATCATCCGCTTGCCGCCATCAGAGGCTTCGAGGCTAGCGATCTTCTTGACCTTGTTCAGCTGGTTGGTAAGGCCGGGGGCATAGGCCCCGCCGCGCTCGAATTGCAGCAGGTATTTGGCGTAGGTCCATCCCTGGTCTTCTTCGCCAATGCGATTGGAGACTGGCACCCGGACATTGTCGAAGAAGACCTGATTGATCTCCTGTTCGCCCTCGGCCGGGCCGTCCAGGGTCGGCAGGGGGACGATGTTGATCCCCGGTGTCTTCATGTCCAGCAGCAGGAAGCTGATACCCTTCTGCTTGATGGGGTCGACGCTGGTGCGCACCAGACAGAACATCCAGTCTGCCCATTGGGCATAGGTGGTCCAGATCTTGGAGCCGTTCAGCACATAGTGGTCGCCGTCCCGCTCGGCCTTCATGGACAGGGAGGCGAGGTCTGATCCTGAGCCGGGCTCGGAATAGCCCTGGCACCACCAGACATCGGTGGAGAGGATCTTAGGCAGGTGCTGGGCCTTTTGCTCAGGGGTTCCGAAGGCCATGACCACCGGGGCACACATGCGCAGGCCCATATTCGAGGTGTCGGGGGCACCCGAAAGGGCCATTTCCATGTCGAAGATGAACTTTTTGGCGTGGCTCCAGCCCGTGCCGCCATATTCCACCGGCCAGTCCGGCGCGATCCAGCCCTTAGCGTTCAGGGCCTTCAGCCAACGGACCTGACCCGCTTTATCAATGTGTTGGTTCTTAGACTGCGCAGAGCGGGCCCGCATGTCCTCGTCAAAGTTCTCGTCGATAAAGGCCCGCACCTCGTCACGGAAGGCGAGATCCTCAGCGGAAAAATTCAGATCCATATTGAAGTCCTTTCCAGATGATAGGTGCGGGCGATTGGTTTAGACGCCGTCGAGGTATTCGATTTCCGGACGACCACCCATGCAAGGGCCTAACTTGGGGCCAGCGGCCTTGAAGTAGTCCGTCTGGCCGTGGGAGGTCAGG
>CAITHQ010000094.1 GCA_903892305.1 uncultured Alphaproteobacteria bacterium | reverse complement strand
TTACTGGGGTGATTGACCCCAAGGTCGCTGCCTATTGGCGCGACCACTTTGACCTAACCCACATTATCGAACGCGACTGGAAGACCTTGGGCCCCAAGCTCAATGGCAAGATCCACATCTATGTGGGCCGCGGCGACAACTACTTCCTGACCAACGCCGTCTTCTATGCCCAGGACACACTAGAAGCCCTGAAGGGCCCCGCCTATGACGGCCAGGTGGCCTATGGCGACAAGGACGAACACTGCTGGAACGGCCAGTCCCCCAACCACCTGTCCCGCCTGCACTATAACTTCCAGTACCTGCCGCAGATCCTCGACCGCATCGCCAAAACGGCTCCAGCGGGGGCGGACCTGACGAGCTGGCGATATTAGGAGGGGCGACACCCCCACCCCGGTCATACCGGCGGAGGCCGGTATCCAGTTGCATCCACAGCGGGGGCCAGAAGGGCCGAATTCCGGTTTATCCTCTGACGCCGAGCCCTACGACCTGGACCCCGGCCTTCGCCGGGGTGACCGGTGGAGGAAGTAAGGCCGCAGGTCCAACCCGCACCCCGGTCATACCGGCGGAGGACGCCTCGGGGGTGACAGGTCGCCCCCAATGGCCCGATACTTGCCGCTCATTCCCCATGAATCCCACGGCGAGACAGGTTTTGTGAGCCAGACCACGGGCGACATTCGCGCTTTGAACACTGTGCGGGGGTTGGCGGCCTTGATGATCGCCCTGCTCCACGGCCCAGCGGCGTTTGGGGTGGCAGAGTTGGTTCCTCACGCCAATCTAGGGGTGGACCTGTTCTTTGTGCTGTCGGGCTTTGTCATCGCCTATGCCTATGGGCCGCGGATTGACGGCGGCATGGGCTTTCCGCGTTTCGCCCAGCTGAGGCTGGCGCGGCTCTATCCACTAATCGTGCTGGCGACCCTGGTGGGCTTTGCCCTGTGGGCGGCACGGGCGGTGATGCACCATGCGGTGCCGGGGCTGGACGCCCTCTTGGCCCTGCCGCTGAACCTAATCCTCTGCCCGGCGGCGTCAGATGCCAGCCCCGATGGCCTCGCCTTTCCCTTCCTGCTGCAGGCTTGGTCGATCACCTGGGAAGTGGTGATGTACGTAACCTTCTTCGTCTGGCGGCGGCATATGGGGCGCGGGGCATGGATGGTTTCGGTGGTGGGCGCGATCACCTTGTGGATCCTGGCGGCGACCCATGGTCGGCTGGACGGCGGCTGGACGACGCAGACCTTTCTGATCGGTGGAGCGCGGGCGGTGTTCGGCTTCTGGACTGGCGTGGCCATAAGTCGATTGCGGCGACCGCAGGGTGGGGTCAGCTTAGACCCCCTGGCCGATCGTGCCCTGATGACGGCGGCGGCGATCGCGGCGGGGTTGATGCTGGTCTATGTGATATTTGAGTCGCCAACCCTCTGGTGGGCCGATGCCCTGGGGGTGACGGTGGGTGTGCCCCTAGTGCTGGCGGCCCTGGTCCTGCGGCCCCAGACCTGGCTGGAGACCTGGTTGGGCGACCGGCTGGGGGAGGCCTCCTATAGCCTCTACATGCTACACCTTTTGACCTTGGATCTCCTGGCCAGCCTGCTGCGGCACATTCCGCCCTTGGCACCGGCGGCGCATATGGCAGTCGGCTTCGGCTGGCTGGCCTGCGTGGTCGCCATCAGCTGGTGCGTCTGGCGCTGGGTCGAAACGCCCCTGCGGATCTATTTCAGCCGTTCCATCACCGGTCACCCCGGCGGAGGCCGGGGTCCAGTTCCTATGGCTGTGAGCCCGCCCAGCGTCCCCTAAGCTGACTCTCGGGCCAGGCTGTGACCTACGACCTGGATACCGGCCTTCGCCGGTATGACCGGGGCGTTGGGTTGGGCCCTGCGACCTTGCTTCATCCAACGGTCACATCTGCTTTCACCGGGGTTTTGCCTAGACTGCCAGCTTATAAACCCGCCGGGCCGTGCCCGCGAAGAGGTCGGCCTTTTCCTCCGCCCCGGCCCCCTTGGCCAAGACCTTGAAAGCGTTCCAGAGGACGTCATAGGTGCAGCTGCCCAGGTCCACGGGGAAGTTGCTTTCGAACATGCAGCGCTGGGGCCCAAAGGCCTCAATACAGGTTTCGATATAGGGCCGCCATTCCGCCGCCAGGGCCTCAGACGAGGTGGGCGGGTCGGACATAAAGCTATCAAAGCCCGGGAACACCATGGCCAGACCGCCAAGCTTCACGTTCACCTTGGGCGACTTGGCGAGCTCGCGAATATTGTCCCGCCAGATTCCGAACCGCGCCTCCCGCTGACCGGCATAGGCACCTATGCCGAGCGGCGTCCCAACATGATCGAGGATGATGTCGGTGTCTGGAAAAGCCCGGGCCAGGCTGATCAGGTCGGGCAGTTGCGGTTCCAGCATCCAGGCGTCGAAGGAGAGGCCCAAGGGCGCAAGCTCTGCAAAGCCCTTGCGGAAGGTGTCGCTGAGGTAGAGGCCAGGACCCTGGCGGTGAAGGGGCCCCAAGACATTAGGGTCTGCGTCTGCGGAGGCACTCTGGCGGATGCCCCGGAACCGACCACCGCCAGCGACAATATGGGCCTCCAGCACCTTGGCGACCGGGGCGCCTAGGGTCAGGTCCGCATGGCCGACAATGCCTGCGCAGGCCCGAATGTCTCCGAACCGGCCGCTGGCGGTGACGGCGGCCACACCATTGACGAACTCGGTCTCGCCCACGGGCTTTAGCTCCGCCGGACCGTCGGCGCGGTACATAGACCCGCATTCCATATAGACCGTGCCAATGACCCTGTGGCCGCTCTGCATATCAGCGACCAGTTCCTCGGTCATATAGCGCGGCGACATGCGGATAATGTGCTCAAACCCGTGCTTGGGCGGCGGCAGGGCTGCAATGGTGGCGGCGGGCCGGTCCCACAGGTGATGATGCGGATCAATGATCGGCAGGTCGGGCTCGAGAATGGTCTCGCGGGCTTGGGTCACGTTAGCCTCCCTGGCTTTGTTTAACCCCACCCTGCCCGTCCGGCCCTGTACAGACAAGACACTGTGTCATCTTGCCCTTCTGGCAGGGGCAGGCCATTTTGCGGCATGGATATCATCAACTCTCTGCCCTATGCGGGTGCCCTGATCGCGTTTTTCCAGGTGGTCATGATCGACCTAGCCCTGGCGGGCGACAATGCCGTGGCCGTCGGTCTGGCCGCGGCGGGCCTGCCCCCCGAGCAGAGGCGCAAGGCCATTGTGCTCGGCTTGATGGGCGCGGTGGTCATGCTCATCAGCTTTGCCCTGATGGCAGTGTTTCTGCTTAAGCAGATCGGCCTGCTGCTGGCTGGCGGCGTTCTGTTGATCTGGGTCTGCTGGAAGATGTGGGGCGAACTGCGCGCCCAGCATGCCGAAGAGGTCGCTCAGGGCGAGCAAGCCCTGGAAGATGCCACCGGGATCGACATCACCGATACCGTCCCAGCCCACAAGGCAGCACCCAAGACCCTGCGTCAGGCCCTGACCCAGATCCTACTGGCTGACCTGGCCATGTCCCTCGACAATGTGCTGGCCGTCGCTGGCGCAGCGCGGGAGCATCCGCAGGTGCTGGTGGCTGGCCTGCTGCTCTCCATCACCCTGACAGGGGTGGCGGCCAGCTATATCGCCAAGCTGCTGCATCGGTTCCGCTGGCTGGGCTATCTGGGCC
>CAITHQ010000093.1 GCA_903892305.1 uncultured Alphaproteobacteria bacterium | reverse complement strand
GCCCAGCTCATTGCCAATCCCAGACAGTTTTGCACCCCCGAAGGGAATATTGGGGGCCAGTTCCGCGTGCTTGTTGATCCAGACGGTTCCGGTATCCATGCGACCGGCGAGATCCATGGCTGCATCTAGGTCCTTCGACCAGATCGACCCACCAAGGCCATAGGATGAGGCATTCGCCCGCGACAGGGCGTCCTCGCCGTCCTTGATCTTGATGACAGGCAGGACCGGACCGAACTGTTCTTCATCCACCAGGCGCGAGCCGTCTGTGATGTCGCGAACGATGGTCGGCCGGATGAAATAGCCCTTGCCCTCGGCTCGGCCGCCGCCGGCAATGATCTTGCCATCGGACTTGGCATCTTCAATCAGACCTAGAACCTTTTCGAACTGTGTTTTGTTCTGCAAGGGGCCCAGGGTCACCCCCTGTTGCAAGCCATCACCCATGACCGCAGCGTCAGCGAGCTTCGCCAACTCGTCACACATGGCGTCATAAATGCTTTCATGGACATAGGCCCGCTTGATGGCGATGCAGACCTGACCCGAGTTTTGGAAGGCACCTGCAAAGATTTTCGGGGCGGTTTCTTTGGGGTCATTGCCTTCGAGCACGATGGCGGCGTCGTTGCCGCCGAGTTCCAGTGTGATACGCTTCAAGGCTTCCGCAGCCCCTGCCATCACCTTCTTGCCGGTCTCAGTAGAGCCAGTGAACGAGACCTTGCGAATATCCGGGTGAGAGGTGATGGCAGCGCCCAGATCATTGGCGTCTGAAATCACATTGAGGACGCCGGGGGGCAGCAAATCCTTGACGAGCTCGGCAATCCGTAAGGTCGACAGGGGCGTCGTGGCGGCAGGCTTCAAGATCACGGTATTCCCGGCCAGGATGGCAGCGGGAACCTTGAAGGCCATGAGGATGAGCGGAAAGTTCCACGGCACGATGGCGGCCACGACACCGAGAGGACGCCGACGGGACACCACCCGGCGTGTGGCCGAGTCTTCAACGACCTTTTCCGGCAGGTCAAGGCTGGAGAAATAGCGGAAGAAGGCTGCGCAGCCAAAGACCTCTCCCGTGGCGTCGCCGATGGGCTTGCCCTGTTCCTGGGTCAACAGACGCGCAAGGTTGGGGGCATCGCCCTGAATGGCGTCTGCCATGGCCAGCAGGGCCCTGCGCCGGACGTCCATCGGGGTGGCGCTCCACGCCGGGAAGGCCCGTTTTGCGGCGGCGACAGCCTTATTTAACTGAGCCATCGAAGCTCGCGGACAAGCCGACAGCACTTCTTCGTTGGCTGGATTGATCACAGACATTTCAGAGTCGCCAGCTTCTAGCTGGCCATCGATCAGCAGATGAAAAGGTCCCAAGGTGTTCTCCCGTGCAGTTTGGTTTGTTTTGAATGGGGTGTGGGCATCGATGAGATCAGGGTGTGGCGTGTAGCGCGGTAAAGCCAGCCTCGAGGTCGGTAATCAGATCGTCCGGGTTCTCAAGTCCAACATGCAACCGTACCAGGGGCCCACCATAGGAATTGAGGAAGGATCTGGGTGCCAGTTGCGCGTCGCACGGAATGGCTAGGCTCTCAAAGCCGCCCCAGGAAAATCCAAGGCCAAAGATCGATAGGGCGTCGTGAAAGGCGTTAACTGCGGCAGGAGAGGCTGGATGCAAGATAAAGCCAAAAAGGCCGCAAGCTCCGGTAAAGTCCCGGGCCCAGAGCTCGTGACCAGGGGCTGCCTCTAATGCAGGATGCAGGACGGCCTTGACCTCAGGGCGGCTCGCCAACCAGGTGGCGATCTTACGACCCGAGGCGTCATGGCGGGCGAGACGGGTTGGAAGTGTCCTTAGGCCTCGCAAGATTTGATAGGCGTCCTCAGGCGATACCGCCCAGCCAAGGTTGAGAACGCCATCACTGAGCAGTTGCGCGATTTGCGGAGATTTCGCTGCGGCCGAGCCCATAAACACATCGGAATGGCCACCCACATACTTGGTGAGGGCTTGGACAGAGATGTCGATTCCATGATCCAGTGGCTTGTAAAAATACCCAGCGCCCCAAGTGTTATCTACCATTGTCAGCATGCCGCGGGCGCGGGCCAGCTTGGCCACTGCGGTCATGTCCTGCATTTCAAAGCTCAAGGAGCCGGGGCTTTCCATGACGATGAGGCGCACATTTGATGCGGCACCACTAACCAGGTCTTCTGCACTTTGGCTTGGGTCAAAATAGCGTGTGGAGATGCCGAACTGCGCG
>CAITHQ010000092.1 GCA_903892305.1 uncultured Alphaproteobacteria bacterium | reverse complement strand
TGTCCAGGTGGTTGGTGGGCTCGTCCAGGACCAGGAGGTTGGGCGGGTCGAACAGCATTTTGGCCATGACCAGCCGCGCCCTCTCGCCGCCGGACAGGACCCGGCAGGGCTTTTCCACATCATCGCCTGAGAAGCCGAAGCACCCCGCCAGGGTGCGCAGGGCGCCTTGGCCGGCCTGGGGGAAGGAGCTGTCGAGGGACTCGAAGATGGTCTCTTCGCCCTCGAGAATGTCCATGGAGTGCTGGGCGAAATAGCCCATGCGGACATTGGCGCCGATGCTGACCGCGCCCTGGTCTGGGGCGATGTCGCCGGCCACCAGTTTCAGCAGGGTCGACTTGCCCGCCCCATTGGCCCCAAGAACGCACCAGCGTTCCCGTCGGCGCACCAGGAAGTCGAGGTCGGCATAGATGGACTGGGTGCCATAGCCCTTGTGGACATTGCGCAGGCTGATCACGTCATCCCCTGACCGGGGCGGGCTACGGAAGTCGAACTGGACGGTCTGGCGGCGGCGGGGCGCCTCGACCCGCTCAATCTTGTCGAGCTTCTTCACCCGGCTCTGGACCTGGGCGGCGTGGGAGGCGCGAGCCTTGAACCGCTCGATGAATTTGACTTCCTTGGCCAGCATGGCCTGCTGGCGCTCATACTGGGCCTGGCGCTGCTGTTCGCTGAGCGCCCGCTGCTTGTCGTAGAAATCGAGGTCGCCGGAATAGGTGATCAGCGAGCCTGCGTCGATCTCCACCACCTTGCCAATGATCCGGTTCATGAAGGCCCGGTCGTGGGAGGTCATGAGCAGGGCGCCGTCATAGGACTTGAGGAAGGCCTCCAGCCAGATCAGGCTTTCCAGGTCCAGGTGGTTGCTGGGTTCGTCCAGCAGCATGCCGTCAGGGCGCATGAGCAGGATGCGGGCCAGGGCCACGCGCATCTTCCAGCCGCCGGACAGCAGGCCGACATCGCCGTCCATACGCTCTTGGCTAAAGCTAAGCCCCGCCAGGACCTCGCGGGCGCGGGCCTCCAGGGCATAGCCGTCCAGTTCTTCAAATCGCTCCTGCAACTCGCCATAGCGCTCGATCACGGCCTCAAGTTCGTCGGCCCGGTCGGGATCGACCATGGCCTGTTCGAGCTGGGCCATTTCGGTGGCGATGGCGCTGACGGGGCCAACGCCGTCCATCACGGCGGCAGCAGCGCTCTGGCCCGACATTTCGCCGACATCCTGGCTAAAATAACCGATGGTCAAACCTGGGTCGATGACCACCAATCCATCGTCAGGCTGCTCTTGGCCAGTGACCATGCGAAACAGGGTCGTCTTGCCGGCCCCGTTCGGGCCCACCAGCCCGACCTTCTCCCCCTTCAGCACGCCCATCGAGGCCTCGATGAACAGGATCTGATGGCCGTTCTGCTTGGAAATATTGTCGAGGCGGATCATGGGCGCCCTGCTAGCGCGGGGGGAGCGAAAAGGCCAGCCTTAGAGGGCGCTGCCTCTTAGCCCCGCCCCTTGAACCCCGTTGCCACCAGGAAGACTTCGGAGCTATCGGCCCGGCTAGCCTTGGGCTTGAAGTTTTTCACGTCGCTGAAGTTCTGCTTAAGCAGGGTCATGACCTGGGAGGTTTCGCCGCCCTGGAAGGCCTTGGCAACAAAGGTGCCGCCGGGGCGCAGGACGGAGATGGCGAAGTCGGCGGCGGCCTCGATCAAGCCCATAATCCGCAGGTGATCGGTGCGACGGTGGCCCACCGTGTTTGGCGCCATGTCGGACAGGACGGCGTCGGGGGCTCCACCCAGCAGTCTTATCAATAGAGGCGCGCACTCAGGATCGGTGAAGTCCATCTGCAAGATCTGGGCAGGGGGCAAGGGGTCTACGGCCAAGAGGTCGACGCCGACAATGTGGGTGACACCCCGCTCAATGGCCACCTGGGTCCAGCCGCCGGGGGCCAGGCCAAGGTCTACGATCCGAACGCCTGGGCGCAGGATTTTCAGCCGGTTGTCAATCTCAGACAGCTTATAGGCCGCCCGGCTGCGATAGCCGTGGGCCCGGGCCTTGGCAGAGAACGGGTCATTGACCTGGCGAGATAGCCAGGCTTGAGACGACGGGGTGCGCATTTTGGCGGTCTTCAGGCGTGCAGGCTTGCCACGGCCTTCCTCGGCACCACCACTGGGCGGTTTGACCATACGCTTACGGGGGGGCGGATCTTCACTCATGGGGCAGCCGCTCTCGATCGGTTTGTGCGGCGGCCGCGACGGCGACGGCGGCGTTTGGGCGCCTGGGGTTCGGACATGAGGGACATAAGCATGCCTTCCCGCAAGCCCCGGTCAGCGACCCGAACCCGGGTACAGGGCCAGACCTCTTGAACCGCTTGGAGAATTGCCGCGCCGGCAAGGACCAGATCGGCACGGTCGGGACCGATGCAGGGCAGGTCAGCCCTCTGAGTCGCGGTGAGGTTCAGCAGGAGGTCTGCGGCAGCATCGCATTCCTGGCGGGTCATCCAAAGGCCATCGACCCGAGCGCGCTCATATCGCTGCAGACCCAGATGTATTCCAGCCAAGCTCGTAATGGCACCCGACGTGCCGATCATGTGGGCGCGGTCGGTATCGAAGATCGGCCGCAGGGGATCCGCCATACGAAATTGCGCCAGGTCCCCCTTGACCCGATCAACCATGGCCCGGAACCAAGTCTGAGTGGCCACCTCACCCTCAGGGAAGGCTTCGGCCAGGGTCACAACACCCAGAGGAATCGAGACCCAGGCCTTGATGGGCAGGCGGCTGGCAGAAAACTGGCCGATGTCACCATTGAGGCCGTCGGCGGTGAGATCGACCCAGGACAACTCCGTAGAGCCACCACCCACATCGACCACCAGAGCCGCGTCCGCGCTCTTGTCCAGCAGGTTGAGGCAGCCCGCGACGGAGAGTTGGGCTTCCTCTTTCGGGGTTATGATCTCGAGATTGAGGCCGGTTTCTTCGGCGACCCGCTTAATAAAAGCCTCGCCATTTGCCGCCGAGCGGCAGGCTTGGGTTGCGATGGCCTTCAGCTTGACCACCTTGCGGCGGCGAACCTTTTCGGCGCTGACCTTCAGAGCCGCCAAGGCGCGATCCATGGCGCGATCGGAAAGTCTGCCAGACGCGCCAAGCCCCTCCCCCAGACGGACAATCCGCGAATAGGCTTCGACAATCCGGAAGCCCCGCCCCTGGGGCGTTGCAATCAGCAATCGGCAGTTATTGGTTCCAAGGTCGAGGGCACCAAAGCATGGCGGCGCGCCTTCAGACTCTGCCCGATCCCTCGTGAGAGAGCCGGGCGCATGGTGCGCCACAGACATAGGCCGCCTTGTTTCTATGCAGACGTCACACGGACGTCTCAGTTGCCTGACATCCTAATCGATCACGTGCTTCGCCGGAAGCCGTTGTCTTGCGCCGCGCGACATGCGCATTAGGTTCATCTCCCAGTTAGGGGATGTGGTGTAGATTCTTTCTATGGAAGCTCGAGCAGACAGTATGCGCTCCGGACCGGGACCAGTGACCCTCCCAGAGGTTCGTCACGCGAAATATGCTATTGGCGACGTGGTCAAACACCGCGTCTTCGCCTTTCGTGGCGTCATCTTCGATGTGGATCCCACCTTCAACAATACCGAAGAGTGGTGGTTGTCGATCCCTGAGCACGTGCGGCCGCGTAAGGACCAGCCCTTCTATCATCTGCTCGCTGAGAACGATGAGAACGCTTATGTGGCTTATGTCTCAGAACAGAACCTGCTGCCCGATGAGAGCGGTGAGCCCGTGGGCCATCCCCAGGCACCGGTGATCTTCGAGTCCTTCGACAGCGGCCACTACACCCTGCGCCCCGGGGTCAGCCACTAGGTCGATTGCCGAGGACCAGCGGCTAGCGTGTTTCACGTGCTAGTTTGTGACGAATACCGTCAAATTTTCGAAATCCAAACTTCACAAAATCAGTAAAAAACCCTCGCAGTTAGGTTCGTATAGACGTCACAACCGCGACGATTTCGCGATGTCATGAAAATGTGGGGTCTAAATGTTCTCTGTTTCTCGCGCTTCGCTATTAGCAACCGTCAGCATTCTGACAATATCTTTTGCTCAGATGTCCTATGCGGCCGAAGCTGCAACAGATGCTAAGACGAATACTTCCGTCTCTGAGTTGGTGGTTACCGGCCGGGTTGGCTCGACCGCCATGGCCAAGGCTCAGGCAAGCTACGCCATTACGACCCTCAGCGACTCCCAACTGCAGAACCGCGCGCCGACGTCCACAGCTGAAGTCTTCAAGGCCGTCCCAGGTTTCTGGGTTGAATCATCAGGCGGCGAAGCCTCCGACAATGTTCGCGCACGCGGCATTCCGACCGACGGGTTTTCGTCTGTGTCACTGCAAGAAGACGGACTGCCTGTGCAGCACGACGGCGGCCTCGGCTATCTCAATGCCGACCAGAGCTTTCGCTATGACCTGTCTATTGGGCGGGTGGAAGCTGTTCGCGGCGGTCCGTCAGCCGTGTTTGCGCCCAACGCTCCGGGTGGAACGGTCAACTTCATTACCCGCAAGATCGGCGACAAAGCCGAGGGCATAATCAAGGTCGAAGTCGGCGACTATGACCGCTATCGGACCGACATCTATTACGGCGCACCGCTGGGCAATGGCTGGTCGGCCAATGTCAGCGGCTTCTATCGCTCCGACAATGGGGTGCGCAATCCAGGCTATACGGCCAATAAGGGCGGACAAATCCGCTTTGGCCTTTTCAAGGATTTCGAGAACGGTCACGTTGAGTTCAATCTGAAGCGCATTGAAGACAATGTCGCCTTCTACCTTCCAGTTCCTCTGACCTTCGACACCTCCGGTGACGTCACCTCGGTTCCCGGCTTCGACGCCAACTTCGGAACCCTGATCGGGCCGGAATCCGCTCACCAGTCCTTCAGAAACGTCAATGGCCCCTTCGACTTCGACCTGACCAAGGGCACGGATGTAAAGCTGACCCAGGCGACACTGAAGGCTGATTTCGACCTAGGCGACGGCTGGGCTATTAAGGACTCACTGCGCTATCGGGACTCCGACACCCAGCGCAATGGCCTGTTCCCAACGGGCAATGTGGACTCTGCAGCGACCCGCATAGCCTCCCTCAAGGCCCAAGCCCTGGCCGCCTATCCGACGGCGACGAATGTGCAGTTCCGCTTTGTCGACAACTATAACCTCGTCTTCGATGTGGCGAACAATCAGGGCAATGGCCAAGTCGTCAGTGGCAACAATCTGGCTGTTCACGTTCCCCTGAAGGAATTCATCAATGATGTGCGCCTGACCAAGTCCTTTGATATTGGCGGACAAAAGCACGATTTCGCCTTTGGGGCCTATTTCGCTGATGTGACGGCCTCCTTCGTCCGTTACATGAGCACCTCGCAGCTGGAAGTCGCCAGCAATGCCCGTCTGCTTGATGCCGTCGCGGTGGATGCGTCGGGTGCTATCGTGGGCAAGCTGTCGGAAAATGGCTATATCCGTTACGGCTCATTGTTCGACAATGCACACTACCAAATGCAGAACACGGCTGTTTATGCCGCTGACGAGTGGCAGGTGACTGAGGCTCTGCGGATCGACGCTGGGGTGCGTCAAGAAAAGTCAAAAATCACGGGCTCGGTTGAAGGCAAGAAGACCGTTGATCTTGGCGTCGCCGGGACCCTGGCCGACAATCAGGTGATTACGGGTACAGGCCTCTTCACGCCCATTCAGCGCGAGTTTAACCTCACCACCTACACCTTGGGTGCAAACTGGCAGATCAACAGCTCTATCGGCGCTTTCGCCCGTCTGACCAAGACCGGCCGTATGCCAAGCGGCGGCGACTTTACGGGCAATCCGCTGCGGACCGACGTCAAGGTCACCCCCATCGACATGTACGAAGCTGGGCTGAAATATATCTCCCCAATCCTGGATGTGTTCGCCACCGCCTATCAGACCAAGTACAACGGCGTCACCTTCACAGACAACGTCTTCAGCACCGTCACAAATAGCTATACCCAGCGCACTGGCTTTGCTGACACCGATACCAAGGGCGTGGAAATCGAGGCGACCTATCGGCCGCTCACCTGGTTCGATATCTTTGCAGCGGCGAGCATTTCTGACCCGCAGTACAAGGGCTTCAAATTCACCAACATCGTGGCCGGCCAGCCTGTCGTCGTCACCTATGACGGCAAGCAGCTTATCCGGGTACCCAAGCAATCCATCCGGATCGTCCCTGGGGTGAATCTTGACGAGGGTCGCTTCCGCGCCGAGCTGGAAATCGAGTCCTACTCAAAGCGCTATGCCGACATCGTCAATACCCAGGCCCTGCCCGCTTACACGGTGCTGAATGCCAATGCGCACTATGATCTTACGCCGCAGCTCCGCGTGTCGTTCAACGCAACCAACCTTAACAATGTCATCGGCTTGACCGAGGGCAATCCCCGGGCCGGTGAGTTCATCGCAGGCAATGCCGGCGCGAAGTACTTCCTTGCCCGACCGATCTTTGGTCGGACCTATCGGGCCGCCCTGACCTACAAGTTCTAAACTCAGCCTAGTCGTGTGGTGCCCAGCAACGGGATCCCGGAACGGGGCACCACTTTCTTCTGGTGATTGTTTCTACTCAACCCATCACGCTTACGCTTTGGTCTAGCGGACTAGCGTAAGACCAATCAGTAGTCCTTGCGCCACCGCACAGCGAGCTTGCCGTCACCCTGTCCCGCTAGCTTTGAGATCAGGGACAGGGCGTGATTGA
>CAITHQ010000091.1 GCA_903892305.1 uncultured Alphaproteobacteria bacterium | reverse complement strand
GGGTTTCTATATGCTCAGACACAAAGGCGATGGGAACAACTAGCAGACCAATACCTTCGTCTCCGGCCAAGCGGATCTCAGCGTCTGTGGAGGGCCCGATCCATTTGAGAGAGGCCCGACCCGGCTTTGATAGGAGACCCGCCAGTCGCTCAGCTCCGGCACACGGGCCGCGATCGCAGCCGCGGTTGCCTGGATCTGAACCTGATAGGGATCACCCCCCTCAATGATCTTTTCGGGCAGGCCATGGGCAGAAAACAAGAGCCGAATATGGCTAGGTCGACCAGCCTTATCCCAGGTGTCGCGGATCCGGTTAACATGTGCGGTGATCACACCTTCCGACACTGGATAGCAGCAGATGGTCCGGGACCGGCCTGACCCTTTATAGGTTTCCGCCCACGCTTGCAGCGAAGATCCTGAAGTGGTGGTCGAAAAGTGCGGATAGAGGGGCAAGAGCACCACCTCGTCGGGGCCAAACCTGGCCACTGCTGCGGCTGTCTCTGCGGTGAAGGGCTTCCAATAGCGCATGGCGATGAAGATTTCGACCTCATCATCAGGGCGCTGTGCCGCGAGGCTGGCCTTTAGGGCATCTGCCTGGGCCTTGGTTTCTGGCAGGATGGGAGAGCCGCCGCCCATCCGGGCATAATTGGCTTGGGCGCTCTTTTCCCGAGTGGTTGATATCAGGGCCGCCAAGGGATAGCGGACGAAGGCAGGTGCCCCGATAATCGCGGGATCTTTGAAAAGATTATATAAAAACGGCCGGACAGCCTTAGGACCGTCAGGGCCGCCAAGATTAAACAGAACAACCGCAATCTTGCTCATCGCCCGGTTATCCTTCGTATGGCCCGGTCCAAATTCTCAATGGGTGTATCTGGCAGGACCCCATGGCCGAGATTAAAGATATAGGGGCCCCCTGCCCAAGCCTCGATCAGCGTATCGATGCGGGCATCTAGGGCTGGGCCCCCGGCGCGCAGGAGCAGGTTATCCAAGGCCCCTTGAATGGCCTTACCGCCGGCTTGGATGGATGTCCCAAGGGCGATCGGCGCCTGGGTGTCCAGGGCAACGGCCTGAACCGGGACCTGGGCCGCATAATTCGCCACCAAGGCCCCGGCACCTCGGGGAAACCCGATAAATGGGGCATCGACCCCGGCAGCTCTGACGCGCTCAATGATTGCTTTATGCGGATTGATGACGATCCGCTGGAAGACATCCTCGGCCAAACCCTCGGCCCAGCTTTCGAAAAGCTTTAAGACCTGGGCTCCAGACTTGGCTTGCATGACAAGATAGCGGGCCGTGGACTCCACCAAGATGTCCAAGAGGGCATCAAGCTTTTCCGGGTTCTGATAGGCATAGGTGCGGGCCCCTGATCTGTCAGAACCGCGGCCCTCAATCATATAGGTGGCCACAGTCCAGGGGGCCCCCGCAAACCCAATCAAGGCCCGCTCAGGCTCCAACACCGCCCGAACCCTGCTGAGGGTCTCACCAATATTGGCCAGGTGGGCCGTAGAGCTTTCAATCTTGTCCCGCATGACGGCCAAATCCGGCAGTTCGCCTAGTCTTGGCCCTTCACCAGCCTCAAACCAGACGTCTTGGCCCAGGGCCTGAGGGATCAGAAGAATGTCGGCAAACACAATCGCCGCATCGAGAGGAAACCGGCGCATGGGCTGCAAGGTCGCTTCGGCCGCCATCTCCGGATTAAAGCAGAAGGCAATAAAGTCCTTGGCCCGTGTGCGCAGCTCGCGATATTCGGGAAGGGAACGACCCGCCTGACGCATGAACCAGACAGGGGGTCTTTCAAAAGTCTCACCGGCAAGGGCCGCCAGGAGCTTGGGCTTGGGTGCTTGGGACATGGCGTCCTTAAACCGCCTTCCAGGCTTTCACTCAAGGCCTTCCCAAGACCGGTGGCTATTCTTCAATAAGATAGAGTTTGAAATGAATCTGTAGAGGCAGTGTTAAGGCTGTCGATCATGGGGAAAACGCCCAGCGCCGCGGTATTCGATGACCGCTTTCCACCCTTCGCCCAAACCTGCCTGCACAGACCCACGACACCCCTGTGAATCTCGGGGACAGACGAGGAAGTCTCGATTGTCATTAAGAATTCATTAACCTCTTTAATGGGCAAGCCCGGGTATGAGGCATTCGCCACCTTCATACTTTATTAACCTTTATAAACAGGGTCCCGACCCTCTCTTTCACGGGGATGGACCCAGAGCTAAAAGCCCCAAGCATCCCCGTTATGCGCCAGCCTAGCACTAGCACCCAGCCTCGCCCCAATTCACCCCCGGGGCCTTACGGAAATGTCGACACCTTTGTCCCCAGAAACCTTGTTCGGACACGCGTGCCCAGCCGCCTTGAAAGGTGCCAGAGGTCTGCGCGGCTTATAGAATAGGGCCTTTATAGAGATAGACCGAGGGATCGGAGGTATCTCGTAACTTAGCTTCATACGTGTGACCGCCTCAGGCACCTCGACCGATCCTGCCGCAGGTCTTATCTAGGGGGATCGCAGGACCCCTGGGGGAGAGTTGCCGAGATCATGACTACGCCGCCGCGCATCTCGACCTATTTCCATGTGCACCTGGTGTCTGACTCCACGGGTGAAACCTTGAACGCCATGGCCCGGGCTGTCTGCGCCCGGTTCGAAAACATCCTGCCCATCGAACACATCTATGCCCTGGTGCGATCGCCCAGGCAGTTAGAGCGTGCCCTGACGGATATTGAGGCCGCGCCCGGGGTTGTCATTCACACCATTGTCGAAGACGACCTTCGCTCGGCCCTGGAAGAGGGTTGCCGACGCCTGGACATGACCTGCATTGCCGCCCTTGATCCCCTGGTCTCGGCCATGTCGCGCTATCTGGGCGCGTCCCTGAGCCGGCGGGTTGGTGTTCAGCACACTCTGGACAACGACTATTTCAACCGTATGGACGCCCTGAACTACGCCATTGGCCATGATGACGGCCAAGGGGGCCAGGACTTGGATCAGGCCGATGTTATCCTGGTCGGCGTGTCTCGCACCTCTAAAACCCCCACCTGTATCTATCTGGCCCATCGCGGGGTGAGAGCAGCCAACGTGCCCCTGGTGCCAGGCCAGCCCATCCCTGAAAAACTGTTGGCAGCCCGTAGGGCCATGGTCGTGGCCCTGACAGCCTCCCCGGATCGGCTGATCCAAATTCGCCGCAATCGCCTACTGTCGCTCAAGGAAGACCGCGCCTCGACCTATATCGATGTGGATGCGGTGAGGGATGAAATCGTCCAGGCACGGCGGCTCTATGAAAAGCAGGGCTGGCCGGTGATTGACGTGACTCGCCGGAGCGTTGAAGAAACTGCAGCTGCGGTCCTTAATCTTCTGAATGGCGGCCGCGGACAGGTCGAGGTCTAGATGCCCGGTAGCGAACACCTAACACTTGCGTCAAAGAGCGCGGCGCGCACGGCGGTGCTGAGGGGAGCTGGCCTGACCTTTGACACCCGGGATTCCCAGGTCGATGAAGACGTGACCAAAGCCGCCCTCTTGGCCAAGGGTGCCTCACCCCGCGTGATCGCCTTGGCCCTGGCTGAGGAAAAAGCCCTGGCCGTGTCGAACATACAGTCTGGCCTGGTCATCGGCGCAGATCAGACCCTCGAGTTCGAAGGCCAGCTCTATGACAAGGTCTCCAATCTGGAAGCTGCGCGAGCCCGTTTGAAACAGCTGCGCGGCCATCCCCACCACTTACACTCCGCCGTGGTCTTGGCCCGGGACGGCCAGGTGGTCTGGCGCGATACCGTCACGGCGACCCTGACCATGCGCGACTTTTCCGATCGGTTCCTAGATACCTATCTCGATGCAGAAGGCACCGCAGCCCTGGGCTCTGTGGGCTGTTATCGTATGGAGAGCCTGGGGGTTCAGTTGTTTTCCGCCATTGATGGGGACTATTTCACCATTCTGGGCCTGCCCTTAATGGGCCTCCTAGAGCGGCTCCGGGCCCACGCGGTTCTAACTCCATGACCCTTACCGGAAAAACGCGACTGGCCGGGGTTGTCGGCCAGCCGATTGCCCATTCCCTTAGCCCAATTCTGCACAATGCTTGGCTGAAGGCTTCTGGCCTTGATGGGGTTTATGCGCCGTTTGGCATTGCAGAGCCGAGGTTCGAGGCCTTTATCGACGGCTTGCGCGCCGGGTCGATCCGCGGGCTCAACATTACCCTCCCCTTTAAGATCCGGGCCCTGGCAGTGGCTGACGAGATCAGCCATCGCGCCCGCCTGGCTCAAGCGGCCAATGTCCTGGTGTTTGCCGAAGATGGCAGGATCTCTGCCGACAATACCGACGGGGCTGGCCTGATCTGGGCTTTCGGAAGCCAAACGCCAGGATTTGACCCCCAGGCAGGACCGGTTGCGATTATCGGTGCTGGCGGCGGGGCCCAGGGCGCGGCCGCAGCCTTCCTCGAAGCCGGGTGTCCCAAGGTGCGGCTCTTCAATCGAACCCTTGAAAAGGCCAAGCGCGTGGCTGAAAGCCTAGGTGAAGGGGTCGAGGCCTGGAGCCTTGCCGATGCAGATCAGGGCCTGCAGGACGTCATCGCTGTGATCAATGCCACTTCGGCGGGCCTGCTGGGCGGCGGTCTGGCCCTGCCCCTTGAGGCGACCCCCGTGGACGCGGTCATTATGGACATGACCTATAAGCCGCTGATCACCCCCTTCCTCACCCAGGCCTTGGGCCTGGGCCGCCGCACCGTCGATGGTCTGGAAATGCTGATTGGCCAGGCTAGACCCTCTTTTGCCGCCTTTTTTGGCCGCGACCCGCCCGACGAGGTGGATGTGCGGCACTTGGCCCTAAACGCCCTGGAGCCCACTTCATGATCACCTTGGGTCTCACCGGGTCCATCGGTATGGGGAAATCAACCACAGCGGCCATGTTCCGAGAGGCTGGAATCCCAGTCTATGACGCCGATGCTGCGGTGGCGGAGATATATCTGAAGGGCGGGGCCGCCGTTGAGCCCCTTGAGGCAACCTTTCCTGGGGTGACTCGCGACGGGGCCGTGGATCGCGAAGCCCTGCGCCAACGGGTGCTTGGGGACGACGAGGCCATGGCCAAGCTCAATGCCGTGGTCCACCCCCTGCTGGGCAAGGATCGCTTAGCGTTTTTCGCAAAGGCCCAGGCAGACAAGGCCGATCTGGTGGTTCTGGATATTCCCCTCTTGTTTGAAACCGGTGGCGAGCGGAACATGAATGCCGTGGTGGTGGTGTCTGCACCCGCTGACCAACAGCGCCAGCGGGTTCTGGCCCGAGAGGGCATGACCCCAGAGCGCTTAGACGCCATATTGGCCCGGCAATTGCCCGACGCCGAAAAGCGCGCTCGCGCCGACTTTGTCATCGATACGGGTCAGGGTCTGGAGCCTGCCCGCGCTCAGGTGACGTCTGTGATTGCGCAGGTTAGGGCCCAGGCGGCGGCTGGGACCTTGCGAAACCCCAGCTGATCCACAGGGGTTGCTGTAAGCCAAGTTGCCCGAGCCTGCGAAACGCGCCATGAAACACTATGGCCCGCGAGATCGTCCTCGACACTGAAACCACCGGATTCGAGCCCCATCTGGGTCATCGGCTGGTGGAGCTCGCCGCCCTGGAAATCGAAGATTTTATTCCGACCGGTCG
>CAITHQ010000090.1 GCA_903892305.1 uncultured Alphaproteobacteria bacterium | reverse complement strand
CGGAGTTTGCATCCTGTGAAGAGTCTCGTCGCCGCCGTTGAGCGCCTCGATCCCTTGACCGTTACGGGTCGGGTTGCGGCGGTGAACGGCCTTTTGATCGAGGCTCGAGGCGGACTGACCAGGCTCTCCATCGGATCCCGCGCTGAGATTGTCCGCCGAGGGGCCAAGCCGCTCGCAGCTGAAGTTGTGGGCTTCAGAGATTCCCGCGCCTTGCTCATGCCCTTTGGCCCTGTGGAAGGTGTCGCTCCGGGGGCTGAAATCCGAATTGATGACCTTGGCTCTGCCGTCTATCCGACCAAGGCTTGGCTTGGACGTATTATCGACGCCTTTGGACAGCCAATCGATGGCCTTGGGCCCCTGCCGCAGGGCTTGGCAGGATACCCGCTCAGGGCCGCACCTCCAGCCGCCCATGCCCGCGGCAGGGTTGGCGAGCGATTGGACCTCGGTGTTCGCGCCATGAATGTCTTCACAACCTGCTGTCGCGGCCAGCGTCTTGGCGTTTTCGCAGGGTCTGGGGTTGGCAAGTCCGTCCTCTTGTCGATGCTTGCCAAGCAGGCAGATTGCGATGCGGTCGTCGTAGGCCTGATCGGCGAACGGGGTCGCGAGGTTCGAGAGTTCATTGAGGAGACCCTCGGCCCCGAGGGCCTGAAGCGCGCCATCGTCGTGGTTGCGACCTCTGACGAGCCCGCCCTGAAACGACGCCAGGCCGCATATATGACCCTGGCCATAGCCGAGTATCTTCGGGACCAGGACATGGAAGTCCTCTGCCTGATGGACTCTGTGACGCGCTTCGCGATGGCCCAGCGGGAAATCGGACTCGCCGCAGGGGAGCCGCCCACCACCAAGGGCTATACCCCGACAGTCTTCACAGAGCTGCCCAAGCTGCTGGAGCGCGCCGGGCCTGGGCCTGTTCGGGCTGATGGCACAACCGCTGGACCGATTACCGGACTCTTCACCGTGCTAGTGGATGGCGATGACCATAATGAGCCGATTGCAGATGCTGTCCGCGGCATTCTAGACGGACACATCGTCATGGAGCGCGCTATCGCCGAGCGTGGGCGATTCCCGGCTATCAATGTGCTCAAGTCCATTAGCCGGACCATGCCAGGCTGCCATGAGCCCCACGAGCGTGAGATCGTGAAGCATGCCCGTCAGACACTGGCTGCCTACGCCAACATGGAAGAACTGATCCGTATCGGCGCCTACCGGGCCGGTGCTGATCCCCAGGTCGACCGTGCCATTCGCTTAAACCCCGCCCTGGAGTCGTTTCTAAGCCAAGATAAGGACGAAGCCACGAGCTTGCCCGACAGCTTTGAGAGTCTGGCGAATATCTTAATGAGTGATGCCGCGTGAGTTGGACAGACAGCCTAATTAAATTGGCCGGATACGAAGTCGAGGTCCTGCAAAAGCGCCTAGCTGAAATCGTGGACCGGCGGCTGCAGGCGGAAATGCGGCTCGTCATGCTGGAAGCGCAGGGCGAGTCTGAGGCCCTACACGCCAAGCGCAATCCAGAAGCCGCCCAATATCATATGGCCTTTGTCGAAGGTTTGCGGACTCGCAAGGCGTTGGCTCAGATCGAGATTGATCGCATCCTTCTTGAGGAAGCCGGTGCCCGCGATGCCCTTGCTTTGGCCTTTGAAGAGCAGAAAAAATACGAACAGGTGGCAGAAGCCCATCGTCTGGATCGTCTGAAGACCGCAAACAGAATCGAGACTGCGGCCATGGATGAAATGGGCCTGAGGCGGACGATGCGACTATGACTTTGGGCTAGCCCATCGATTGGCCCTGTTCAGGCGAGCTCTAGAGTGTGACCTGACCTCGGAACATCAGAACGCAACCCCCGCCCACCGAGGCGCGTACGCCATCGGCCATCCTGCGCGCCGAAACCTGAAGAAGGCTGGGCCGACCTATTTCGATCCCCTGACTGACAACGTACTCAGCCGCATCATCTGAGGTCAAAGACAACAGAAGGGCACCGAGTGTTGCATTGGCGCTACCGGTGGCGGCGTCCTCGTAGGTGCCTGTCAGGGGCGAGAACATACGCGCTCTGATTAAATCACCGTCTTGGGCGTAGAGGTGCAGGGAAAGCCGCATGGAGAACCCCTCAAGGCCTTCCGCCAAGGCTTCGAAGGCTGCAACATCGGGCCTGGCGCGACCAAGCGCCTCAAGAGTGACTTCGGCAAAGACAAAGTCGACACCCACGGACCCCTGCACAGGCCGATGGCCGGTAATCAGAATGTCGTCCTTTGAAAGTCCGGCGCAGAGAGCGATCTGCTCGGGGGTGAATTCCAAGCCAAGCGACAGGGCTTGAGGGGCGTCGATCTCTGCGCCGATGAGTACCCCCGTCGGATCATTTCTGACCCTCACTGACACGATCCCTGCCAGTTCTTCAAATTTCAGGACACCGTCCTCGCCGCGGCCCATGCCGGCCAGGACATAGCCAGTCCCTACATTAGGGTGGCCGGCGAAAGGCATCTCAGCCGTCGTGTTGAAGATGCGTACCCTTGCGGTATGGCGGGGGTCTTCCGGCGGTAAGACAAAGGTGGTTTCAGCGTAGTTAAACTCGGTCGCCAAGGCCTGCATTTCGGCGTCGGAAAGGCCCCTGGCGTCAGGGAAAACAGCCAGCTGATTTCCGCCAAACCGTTGGTCGGTAAAGACGTCGAGGGTGACGAAATCATAGGTCGGCATAGGGGGCTCCTCAGCGTTTAGGGCGATCGCGACCGCCTATTGTTCCAAGGCGGCCAAATGCGTCAGTCCAGATCCTTGATCATGAAATAGCGCGGGAACATGGGCTTGGGGCCTTCGATTTGTCCAAAGACGCGAAAGCCAAGCTTTTCGTAAAAGGGGCGCGCCTGGAAGGCAAAGGTGTCGAGCCAAAGGTTTCGGCAACCCCGGGCACGGGCTTGAGCCTCTATTTGAGCCATTAGCTTGCCACCATGGCCAGACCCGCGATAGCCCTCGGGGGCCACAAGCATGTCTACGTAAAAAGAGTCCCAGACAGATCGGCCCCAGACACCACCAACAACCGAGTGGGTCTCAGGATCTCTCAGCAGGACTGCATAGGGATAGTTTTCGCAGTGCCCGACAGCCGACACGTTGAAAGCCCTTAAGACTTCCCACAATTCTTGGTAGGCCGCTTGAGGTGGCTCGGAGCTTGCCTCAATCAATAGGGCTTTCTCAGGAAGGCTCATGGCTTGCAGGCTCTTGCGAGGTCCTTGCGGCGGCCTCGGCTACCGTGGCCAACCGAATGGCGTGCAGATCGTCGCTCAGGCGAAACAGTGCGACATAGAGTTCGCAAAACGCGCGCCAGAGCAGGACAAGGACGGTGACCACCAAAGAGCCACCGACCAGGATGGATACCGCGAGCAAGATGCCCATCAGCAATTCTTCGCGAATCGCCACACCGATTGCACTGCCGATGATCCCAAATGCGATCAGGGCTATGAACCCAAGCCCTGACCAATAGATCAGGTGGATCACCTTGTGGGCCATGAGATTTTCGAAGGTTAGAAGGTCCCACAGCGAGGACTTGGGCAGACTTTCGCGAACGGCATTCAGTCGAGGCTGGCGCATAGGAGTCTCAAGTTAGGGACGCCACCATGGTCCCCGGATCGCACCGCTATCAGCGCTAGGCTTCCGCTGCAACGGGCCGAATGACTTAGATGGTTCCAACGGTCTTCAATCGTGCCCGTGGATGAACTTCATTTTGGCTCATCACCGGGGTTTGTCCGCGGAATCTTTCGATGATCGAGCGAACATAGGGACGAACCTGAGGGCTGGTCAGGAGTACGGGAGAGTCACCTGCCAGGGCCGCATGTTCAAAGGCGTCCCTGACCGCGCGAATGAACTCCTGCAGTCTTGAAGGGGCCATGGCCAATTGCTTTTCGTCGCCGGAACCCACCAGAGATTCGGCGAAAGCATTTTCCCAGTCGGCGGACATGGTCACGATGGGCAGGGCGCCTTCTTCATCACGATGGGAGAAGGACAATTGCCGCGACAGTCGCGACCGCACCTGCTCGACCAACAGGGTAATTGATGGGGTATGGGGGGCGGCCTCGCCTATGCCTTCCAGGATAGCCGGTAGATCGCGGATCGAAACCCGCTCCCGCAGCAGAGCTTGCAGAACCCGTTGAATGGTGGTGGCGGAGACAATGGCAGGCACCAAATCCTCCACCAGCTTCTTCTGCTCGCCCGGAAGGTCCTTTAGCAGCTTTTGGACCTCCGAATAGGAGAGGAGGTCTGGCATGTTTTCTTTGAGAATTTCGGTAAGGTGAGTGGTCAGCACCGTCGCTGGGTCAACAATTGTGTAACCGCGGAACGTGGCTTCTTCTCTGAGATTTTCGTCAATCCAAGTGGCAGGCAGGCCAAAGGCGGGCTCACGCATGTGCTCGCCAGGAATTTCGACCTGTCCGCCCCGGGGATCCATGGCCATGAGATGTCCCAGCCGAACTTCGCCGCTGCCAGCCTCCATCTCCTTGATGCGGATCATGTAGCCCTGGGAGTTCAGCCGCATATTGTCGAGAATACGGACCGATGGCATGACGAAGCCGAAATCTGCAGCCAGGGTGCGACGCAGGGCCTTGATCTGGTCGGTAAGACGACGCCCTTCCAGGTCATTGATCAGGGGCAGGAGGCCATAGCCCAGTTCTATCTTTATCTCGTCAATGGCAAGGGTTTGGCTGATTGGTTCTTCCTGGTCTTCAGCCTTGGGTTCCGAGAGCGCAAGGTCAGTAGGATCAATGACTTCTGGCGCATGGGAGCGCCGCCAGGCCAAGGCCCCTGCGCCGATAGACACCAGGGCGAAAGGGATGATCGGCATGCCCGGGATAAAGGCGATAACGCCAGCGGCCGCCGAAACCATGCCCAAGGCGACGGGGTTCATGGCCAACTGTGCGACCAGGGCCTTGTCAGCCGAGCCTTCGACCCCGGCCTTGGAGACTAGAAAACCAGCCGCAATCGAGATGATCAGGGCAGGGATCTGGCTGACCAAGCCATCGCCGATTGTCATGATGGTGTAACTGGCAGCCGCATCTGCGATGGGCATTTTGTGCTGAAGGACGCCGATTAGAATGCCGCCAATGACGTTGATGGCCACAATGATCAGGCCTGCGACGGCATCGCCGCGCACGAACTTTGAGGCACCGTCCATGGAGCCGAAGAAGGTGGACTCCTGCTCCAGTTCCTTCCGGCGATGCTTAGCCGATGCTTCGTCAATGAGGCCAGATGACAGATCGGCGTCGATGGCCATCTGCTTGCCAGGCATAGAGTCCAAGGTGAATCGGGCGGCCACTTCGGCGATCCGGCCCGAACCCTTGGTGATGACCACGAAGTTCACGATCACCAGAATTGCGAAGACGATCAGACCGATGGCGAAACTGCCCCCAGTCATGAGGCGGCCGAAGCTCTCAATGACCTTGCCGGCACCGTGGGCACCTTCATGGCCATGGCCCAGGATCAAACGCGTCGACGCGATATTAAGGGCGAGACGGAATAGGGTGGTGACCAGCAGAACCGTCGGAAAGGCCGTAAATTCCAGCGGCCGCTTGATGAACAGCGAGGTCATCAGGATCAAGACAGCCGACGTTATTGAAAGCGATAGCAGACCGTCCAACATGAAGGACGGTACAGGCAAAATCATTAGGACGATGACGCCAATGACGCCGACCGCCATGGCGACCTCGCCTTGGGCCAACCAGCCAAAGACTTCTCTGCCGGTGGGGCGCGCGGCCCCGAAGAAACTGGTGTCAGCCAAGGTTCACACTAAGCAGCGTGAAAGCCCATTTGCGGTGCCGGCACGGAGACGCCAGCATCGGAATACTCCTTGAGCTTGTTCCGCAAGGTGCGGATCGAAATCCCCAGAATATTGGCGGCGTGGGTGCGATTGCCCAGGCAGTGCTCAAGGGTATCGATAATCAGCAATTGCTCCATCTCTGCCACCGTCTGGCCGACAAAGCCGCGGCTAGCAGCCTCCGCGGCGGTGGCAGCAGCCATAGCCGTGCGTGTTCCGACATCAGCTGGTGCCAAGGGCTGACCGTCCGGCAAGCGAATAGCGGTCTCTTCAATCTCTGCACCCGAGGCTAGCAGAACCGCGCGGTGCATGGCGTTTTCCAGCTCACGCACATTGCCCGGCCAGCGATGGCCAGCTAGCCGCCGCTTAGCCTCGGCTGACAAATCGCGGGTCGGGGTTCCGTTGGCGGCGGCGTACTTCTTTACGAAGAACTCTGCCAGGGCAACGATATCGCCCGGGCGCTCCCGCAGGGGCGGCAGACGTAGATTTACAACGTTCAGTCGGTAGAGCAGGTCTTCGCGGAAGGTCCCGTCCTTAACGGCAACGACCAGATCACGGTTTGAGGTGGCAAGAATTCGGATGTCGACTTTGACGGGCTTAGATCCGCCCACCCGATCGATCTCCCGCTCCTGAATGGCGCGCAGCAGTTTGGCCTGCAACCGCGTGTCCATTTCGGAGATTTCGTCCAGCAGCAAGGTGCCGCCATTAGCTTCCTCGAACTTGCCGATCCGGCGGGCAACGGCACCGGTAAAGGCTCCTTTTTCGTGGCCGAAAAGTTCGCTCTCGAGCAGGTTCTCTGGGATCGCGGCGCAATTCACCGAGATGAAGGGCCTACTGGCACGACGGGATTTCTGATGGACGTAGCGCGCAATAACTTCCTTACCCGACCCGCTTTCGCCCGTGATCAGGATGGAAGCTTCAGACCCGGCAATCTGATCGGCAAGGCCGATAACCGACTGCATGGCCGGATCTCGAACGATCATCGGCTTGTTGTCATCGGAGACAGCCGCAAGGACAGCTGCAATCATGGCGGCTTCTGGTGGGAGGGGAATGAACTCCTTGGCCCCTGCTCGAATAGCGTCACCGGCCTTTTGAGCGTCCGGGTCGACGCCACAGGCAACGATCGGCACCCTGATCCGCTCCGCTTCGTTTGCGGCGATCAGGGCCGCAATATCGAGGTCATAGTCGACCAGCATCAGATCGGCACCCTGGCCGGCCCTCAAGGCGTGGGTCGCTGCTGCAATGGTTTCGACGTGACTGACCTTGGCACCCGCCGCCATGGCCATTTTCACGGCGGACGCTAATTGTCCGTTCAACTGTCCGACGACCAGAAGTCGCATACTCGTCTCTCCTATCGACCACCAGCCCCTTAGGACTGGGAGTCTCCGTCCTTGATGATTTCAGTCATGGTCACACCTAGACGATCGTCGACGATGACGACCTCTCCGCGTGCGACCAGCCGGTTATTGACATAGATGTCGATGGACTCACCCACCTTACGGTCCAGCTCCAAGACGCTACCCGAGTTGAGCTGTAGGAGTTGGGCAACGGTCATGGTCGCGCGGCCCAAAACGGCCGAGATAGAAACTGGAACGTCAAAGACTGGGGCGAGATCTGAAGCTGTCCGGGCTTCGGTTTCGCCCTCAGGCATGGCCGGGGCGTCGCCTGGACCAAAGTCATCTAACTTCAGGTCTGTATCAGTGTCAGCCATCAGGATTCACTCTCGGTTACAGGCAGAAGGGGTTCAGCGTGCTGGCCTTCAGACGCCAGGGCGGCGGTCAGAACCTCAGCCACCCGCTTGGCGGCGACATTAGGGTCGTAAGCTGCTGCACCATCACCGAAGTCTAGGGTGAAGGCGGCAAGTGGCAGGGAGGCATCCGATCGAACCTGGATTGCACCTGCAAAGCCAATGGCTTGGGCAGCGTCCTCTAGGACCTGGGTCAGGCCATCGATCATGTCTGGAGATACCGAAACCATCAGTCTTGGGGCTGAGTCTAATTCACGAGACAAGGCGTCGATCGCAGACTTCAGGACCGCCTGCGGGAAGGCCTCGAGTGCGGCATCGGCAATGGCGCGACTGCAGGCCAAGGTTAGCTCTGCGCATCCGACCCGATGACGATGGGCAACTTCCAGAAGGCTATTCATGGCCAGCTTCGTATCAGCAGAAATCGAGGCTAGGGATTGTGCCTGCAAGGCCTCCATACGCCCTAAGGCCTGACGCTCGCCCTCTCTAAAGGCTTGTTGTTCAAGACCTTCCACCTCATCAGCTGTGAAGGCACGTTTAGGTCGCGGGGCGGCAAAGAGCACATCACCGTCGCCATCGAAGACCGTGTCAAACCCGAATTTTTCGACGGAATGCTGGGTCATTAGTAGATCAGCTCGTCGTCAGCGCCCGAGCCGGCGAGCATGATTTCGCCCTTTGCGGCAAGGTCTTTGGCCACCTGGACCATGCCCATTTGCGCCTGATCGACGTCCTTGAGCCGGACGGGGCCCATGCTTTCCATGTCTTCGCGCATAATTCTGGCAGCGCGCTCTGACATGTTGGAGAAGAACATTTCCCGCAGGGTATCGGACGCACCCTTGAGGGCCAGACTGAGTTTGTCTTTTTCGACGCCGCGGAGCAGGGTCTGGACGCCCCCTGGATCGAGTTTTGAGAGATCTTCGAAGACGAACATCAAGGCACGGATACGTTCCGCAGCCTCGCGATTGCGTTCTTCCAGGGCGGCAATAAAGCGGGATTCGGTCTGGCGATCGAAGGAGTTGAAAATGTCCGCCATCATTTCATGACTGTCACGCTTGGAGGTGCGCGCCAGGTTCGACATGAACTCAACACGAAGAGTTTGCTCAATCTTGTCGAGAATTTCCCGTTGGACGGGTTCCATACGCAACATGCGGGTGACGCATTCCAGCGCGAAGTCCTCGGGTAGGGCAGATAGTACGCGCGCTGCGTGTTCGGCTTTAATCTTCGATAGGACGACAGCGACAGTCTGCGGGTATTCGTTCTTCAGATAGTTGGCGAGCACCGCCTCATTCACGTTGCCCAACTTGTCCCACATGGTCCGACCGGCTGGACCACGGATTTCCTCCATCAATCCTTCGACCTTGTCGGGGTCAAGGAAGTTGGAAAGCATGCGCTGGGTCTGATCGAAGGAGCCCATGATCGAGCCGCCGCCCGACATGTTTGACACGAATTCGACCAGCAGGGCTTCTACGACGCTTGAAGACACATTGCCCAGGCCAGCCATGGCTTGGGAGATTTCTTTGATTTCCTCGTCGTCTAGAGCCTGCCAGATCGTGACGTGATCTTCCCCGAGCGCCAGCAACACCACTGCGGCCTTTTCGGGCCCCGTCAGCCGGCCAGGATCGGTAATAGCCTTACCCTTGGACGCCATGGCCGCTAGACCGACTCATGCAGCCAGTTGCGTATCAACGCCACTGACTCTTCTGGATGTTTGTCTACGAACTCGGCCACACGTTTCACCGAGCTGGCCTTCACCTGACCCTCAATGCGAGCGATATCCAGACGCTGTTCCATATCGCTTTGCCCAGGGGCTGGGAGCGCCAGGGGCTCGCCGGTCGAGGGGTCGACTTGGATCTGGATGGTCTGACCATCTGCATTGGTGACAACGCGAGTCATGCCTTGGTTGTTGGACGAGGCACCTGTCCCCGTTGCGCTCCTAAGCATGGGTCTAAGGATAAAGAAGATCATCAGCAGGGCGACGATGAAGAGAATGCCCAGCTCAATGGCCCGCATAATGTCGTTTTTGTCGAACCCCATCAGCGGGCTAGCTGTGCTTACGCCCTCAGACGAAGGTTCAGGGGGGAATTGGACATTTACAACGGTCACTTGGTCGCCCCGCGCCTGGTCATATCCGACCGCCGTTCTGACCAATTGCTCAATACGCTGCATTTCAGCAGCAGACCTTGGCGTGTAGGCGCCAGGCTTGCCCTTGACCGGATCGGCGTGGACTCCATCAACAGCCACAGCCACGGATATTTTCTTAACCTGGCCCGGATCTTTCACTTCAGTTCGGGTGGTTTTTGAAATTTCGTAGTTTGTGGTGGATTCTGCCCGTCCACTGGCCGAACCTGTGGTGCCGTCTGAAGAATTTGACGTTCCGCCTGGGATATTCGCGCTGGCGGTCACTGCACCGCTTGCGTTGGGACCATTTTCCTTGGCGTTTTCGTCCGTCGTTGACTCAGAACGGATGACTTGCCCGTCAGGGTCATAGGTTTCCTGCTGAACGGTCACGCGGGATAGATCGAGTTCAGCAGCCACTGTAACGCGAGCCTTGCCCGCGCCGACCATGCCTTCGACCAAAGACTTCACCGTCTTGGCAATCCTTTGCTCGACATCGCTTTTGCGACCATCGGCGGCGGCGGCGTCGCCCTCCGCGCCACCGGACAAAGTCTTGGCGTGTTGGTCGACGACCGTGACGCGGTCTGGCTTCATATTCGGGACAGCGCTGGAGACCAGGTTCTGAATGGCGCGTACCTGATCAGGACTGGGCTCGCGCCCACCGATATTTATGGTGACGGAGGCCGACGGTTGCTGGGCTTCCTCTTCGAACAGTTCACGTTTGGGTAGAACGAGGTGAACCCGGGTCGAGGTGACCCCGTCCAGACTTTGAATTGTTCGTCCTAACTCGCCTTCGAGCGCTCTTTGACGATTGAGCTGTTGGACAAAATCAGTCTGTCCCATGGCGTTGGTCTGATCGAAAATTTCGTATCCAACTGAAGCCGCAGTTGGCAGCCCCTTGCCAGATAAGAGCAGTCTCGTAGAGGCGACCTGGTCTCGGGGCACCATAATGGTTGAGCCATCGCCCTTGGCTTCATACTTGATATTGGCCTGGTCCAAGGCCTTGGTGATTTCGCCAGCTTCTTTCAGATCAAGATTTGAGTAGAGCAGGGCCTTGGGCTGACCCATGCTGAGCGTCATTGCGAACAGGGCCGCAGCGACGCCGGCGCCAATACCGACGATGGCGGCAAGACGGCCAAAACCGAATCTCTGCAATGCGGCGACAAAACCGTCCAACGCCTTGAGCCCCTACCACCAATTCGCGGGACACAAGCACTCTTCGCCCGCCGCTAGGCAGGATTTACCCACCACATGGTAAACATGGCGTTTATAGACGCCGGGGTCGGCAAAATTTTCTTAGCTTAGATTTTCAGCTCACCCAGGGCGTCAGCGCGCCCCAGCGATAGAGCAGAAGGACAAAAATGCTGAAAACAATGACGGTAACGAGATATCCAATTTTTCGAGGAACCGTCCAACTGTCGACGCGCCGCCCACCCTTCAAGACCGCAGGAGCAATGAGGGCCGACAAAAGGGTGAAACCAGCCGATGCCACAGCGCAGGCAGAGCTCAGCAGGATGATAGGACCCGGCCATCCGTACATCACAGATGATGCGTCACCAGTCTTTGATATCCACGCCAGGAAGAGAAGGAATGCGGCGATCCAAAGCATAGCCTGTAAGCCTTGGATCAGGCCGGCGCGGCTCTGAATTGAGGTCTCGCGGAAATCTCGGCGATTTCGGACCAAGACACCCGCCAGAGTGGCGAGAGCGGCACCAGCTGTGAAAAGGGCTGACCAGAGGACCGTGGCGGGGCGATCCCAGAGAGCCGCTCTCTCATAGACCTGCGTGTTCAACGCCGTGACGAAGGCGCGAGCTCGACCATTGGAAATAGAAAAGACAAGGTGCTCGACCCCATTGTCGGCGATGAATCTTCCCTGTGTTGGGTCGCCTTCTGGGGTCCAGCCGCGCACACGGTCAGATCGGGTCAAGAGGTGCCCGTCTCTGGTCACCTCAACATCCATGCCATTGGTCAGTCGCCCGACAAAGGCTTCGAGTCCGCGATAGGCGCGGCGAGAGCCAAGATAATGGCCTTCATAGATGGATCTCAACTCGTAGAGCGCAGGATTGCCGACCCGGGGATAACTGGTGGGAGAGGCATAGAATTGCTCTACAATTCGCTGGGCTAGGCGATCGCTAAGGTCGCCTCCCGTGTCGGTGTTTGTCGAAATGAAAACGCCCAGTTTCAGGTCTGGAACCATAACCATGTTGGACATGAAGGACAGGGTCGCACCAGGGTGACCAAACCCTTTGAAACCGCCTGGCAAGTTGTACTCGATGAAGCCATGCCGCCAGCCATTAATGCCCATTGGAGTCTGACGGATCGGCGTTCGAAAAGCCTTCGCCGCCAGAGGGCCGTAAATTGTTACATTGTCCAGGGTGCCATCATTCAGAAGAGCCGCCATATAGCGCGCCATGTCGCCGGCCGTCGATGAGGCGGCACCCGCCGGGCCGGCATGCCCGATTAGCTCATAGGGGCGTTGTTCAAAACGTGACCCTGACCAGAAATAGCCTTCGGACAGGTCTGACTTCAGGCGATTAGGCATGGGCTCAGGAAGGCTGGGAAGTGCCTGCCGATTTTCCCGAAAGGTCGTATGACCAAGGCCCAAGGGGTTGATGATCTCATCTTCAATCAGCCGCTCAAATGGCCGACCGTTCGAATAGGACACGGCTTCGCCGGCAAGTGCCGCGCCATAGTTCGAATAGGAGGCCATGGCGTCGGGGCGAGCAATCCGCCTGGGGCGTTCCTGTCGGAGGTACTCTGCGAGGGTGCGTTCGCGACTTGGATCACGCTCTATAAGCTGTCCCAGGGCTCGATCTTCAAAACCTGCGGCATGTTCCATCAGATTGCGGACAGTGACCCGGGTCTCATAGCCTTGGTCTTTGACCTGAAGCTTTTCAGGTAAATAGAGGTTTACCGGGCCATCAATTCGAATTCTGCCAGCTTCCACCTCCTTCATCAAAGCAATCCAGGTGAAGGTCTTTGAGATGGACCCAAGTCTGAAAAGAGTGGTGTCCGGGTTTACCCGACGTAGGGGCGAAAAGGTTGCAGCCCCATAGCCTTTCTTCAGAACGATCTGGCCGTTCTGCACGACGGAGAGCGTCACGCCCGCAATGTGCTCTCGATCCATCGCATCGCCGACGAGACCATCCACGAAGGCCTCAAGCTGTTCGGGCGGAAGCGTCTGTCCAGGCGCGAGGCGGGCACCCGCTGGCGTGGGCATCGCTGTATTGACTAAGGACGGGCCCACGGCTGCCATAGGCTTTTCAGGCAGGGTGAGGCTTGATGCGGGAGCCGCTGGCTTTGGCTTCTTTGCCAGGGTTGCATACGGAATTGGGCCACTTGGAAGTGGCGCAACACTTTGCGCAGACGCCGTTTCGACGGACGCAATGAGTCCAACCAAAAGGATGACCAAGGTTTTAGCAACAGTCATTGCGAAGGGTCGGCTCCGATAAAATGCGAGGACGCATCTCTTAGGGCGTGGGACCGCATTCTCTAACCCCCTTTTGGT
>CAITHQ010000089.1 GCA_903892305.1 uncultured Alphaproteobacteria bacterium | reverse complement strand
GCCCAGGTGTACTTGCCATAGGCACCGGCCTTGAATTCCGGAGAGGCCAGCTTGGCACCGACCACAGCCCCGGAGATCAGGGATTCCGTAGCCGTCAGTTCGGTGACCTTGGCATTCTGCAGGGTGAAGTTGAAGCCACCCTCTAGATGCTCACCGATCAGGGCGTCGACTTCTGTCTCTAGACCCATGGACCGGGATTTACCGACAGAGCCTACATAGGGGGTGGCATCCGATGAGCGGACCAGGGGGACCTGCATGGGCCCCCAATCAATGTAATAGGCTGCCACCGTGGTGCGAAGCCGGCCGTCGAGCCAGATGTTCTTGGCCCCCAGTTCGTAGTTCCAGATGGAATCTGCGGCGGCCATTGCCGGAATGATGGCCGGATCATTGGGGTTGATCAGGCTCTTGCCGCCATTGAAGGCCGAGGGGCCATTGGGGTGGCTGCGACGGAATCCCTGGGACGCCAGACCGTAATAAGTCTCGTCGGCGCTGGGCTGCCATTCGATGCCGAACTTGCCGATCACCTTGCTCTGCTTGCCTGTGGTGTTGGTCACGGCCACAGAGGGAACCTTGACGATATTGGCTCCGCCAAAGCCGAAGATGGCCCCGAAGATCGAGGGGATCAGGGTGGGGGTGGAGAAGCCGGTGCCCTTGTCCTGATCGGTGAACTGATACTGAGCGGCCCGGGCTCCGGCGGTCAGGGTAACAGTGTCGGTCAGGTGATAGCTGGCCTCGCCGTAGAAGGCGGCTTCATAGTTCTTCTTATTGCGGAAGCCGTCATTGACGTCGGCATCCTTGGTGAGGATCGGGTTCAGGCCGGTGATCTTAAGGGCCGCCAGGAAAGAGGTCGGCACGTGGAACAGGTCAGCATAGTCGCTCTTCTGGTCCAGATAGAAGGCTCCGGCCACCCAGTCGAACTTGCCACCCTTTTTGGAGACCAACCGGAAGTCCTCGACCACCGAATCCGTGTCGATCTTCTCTTGGAAGTAATAGGGCATGATGGCGGTCAGGACACCGTCGAGATCGAGATCCCATCCGGTCTTGGCGCGAGCCAGCACGGTGGCTGAGGTTAGATCGGCCCAGCCAAGGTCGTATTCCACCGTAGCGTTATAGCTGGTGAGGTCCACATCCACGGCAAAGGGATAGTCGCGCTTGGCGACATTGACCCCGAGGGTCGGGTCGTAAAGCGAGGAGTCTCCGACCCGGTTATGATCGCTGGTGACCATCAGGGTCGCGTTCAACTTGTCATTGGGCTGCCAGCGCAGGGAGCCACGGACGCCCCAGTCATCGGACGTATTGGCATTCTTGCGGCCATTGGCACCGGCATAGTTCACCCAGCCATCTTCATTACGGGTGTAGCCCACCAGGCGAAGAGCAAGCTGGTCCTGGATCAGCGGTACATTGACCATACCGCTGAGGCGCAGTCGATTTGAGTCACCCTTGGTCTTGCCAGCGTCCAGATCGAGGGAGGCGTGGTAGCCTGACGGATCAGCCTTATTGGTCACATAACGGATGGCGCCGGTCAGGGAGCCTGAACCAAACAGGGTACCCTGGGGACCGCGCAGCACTTCCACCCGGCTGATGTCATAGGGGCGCACATCTGGTGTGATCACCGAGAACGAGGTCAGGGGCAGGTCATCTAAATAGATAGCGACCAGTTTCTGTTCGCCACTGCTGCTGGTGCCGTTCGAGGTCTGGATGCCCCGCACGACGAATTTGTTGAAGTTCGAGCCGCCGGTGGCGATCACGCCAGGCACGGTACGGGTCAGGTCTTCGTAATTTTCAATGCCCCGGGCTTCGAGATCCTTGCCGCTGACGGCAGTGATGCTCTGGGGAATATCCTGGACGGACTCGGCCCGCTTGGTGGCGGTGACGATCAGTTCTTCAATGACCACAGGCTTGCTGTCGGCTGCCAGAGCGTTTTGCGCCCCGATAAGGCTAAAAACCAAGGCCGAAGCTCCAGCAAACAGGCCGGTTCTGGTATTGCGAGTCATGTCTTTCTCCCCGTTTTCAACGGACCGCGAGACCGTAATGACCCCGCTAGCCGTCACTTCACCGGTGAGAGACGTGCCCTGAAGCATGATCTTCAGAGCCTCCGGAATCGTGCGTCGTCCTCTGACGGGGTGTATTCCCCCCTTTCGGGCCAGTTCATAGGGAAACAGAAGCGGTGCGCCGCACTGTTCAGCCAGGGCCCCAAGGGCCGGGCCGAGCATGCTCTCGGTGATCCGCAGATTGCAGACCGGACCTGTTGTTCCGGCCTCCGCACCACCACTTACGGCAAGCACTGTGCCGGCCATGAGGCAAGCTGCAGTCCTGGCGCGCACGCGGCGATCCTTCTTCCCTAATCTCTGGCGCGACGATGGACGCAACGATTCCGCCTAGTCACCGGCCTTAGGGGATAGGACAGGTGAGGTTGGAAAATCCTCTAGTGCCCCCTTGTCCTGTGTGACGTTTTTTTGTCCCCGATGCAAATGGCCGGCCTTACAGGGTCATCGACTGCGGGGCTTAGAGGGCAGCAGAGAGCCTGACATGCTTGTCATCCAGCCGCTCCACATGAACCCCGAAGCCGGATTCTAGGGCTTCCAGCATGGGGTCGACCTCTCCGACTTTGAAATAGCCGCCGACCTTGAGGGTGTTGAGGGACGGATCGACAATCTCGATCCGGACGTCGGTATATCGGCTGACATCGGCCACCACACTGGGCAGGCTTTCGCCGTTGAAGACCAGCATACCCTGTCGCCAGGCCAGCTTTCTCGAGACTTCAGGCGGGGCCAGGTCAACATGTTCGAGCAGGGTGGCGCGTTCGAGGACGGCCAGTTCGGTAGCGCCCTGACCTGCCGAGACGGTGGTCAGGGTCCTGCGCGGCAGGGTCGCGACCCGACCCAGGGAGGTTGAGGCCATCGGATGCGCGATGGAGGCCAGTTCAACCTTGCCCTTGGTGACTGTGACCTCAACCCTGTCCCCGGTCAGCCGCACCACAAAGGCAGTTCCCACCGCACGGACAACATCCTGTCGGGCATAGACCGAAAATGGCCGCTTCTGGTTGGGGGCCACTTCGAAATAGGCCTCGCCCCGCACCAGCCGCAAATCTCGAGCCCGGGCTGTGTAGCGGACCTCGACCTTGCTGTTGGTGTTCAGCTGTATGCTGGAGCCATCCTCGAGGTTTACCGTCCTCTGGCCCCCGACCGCCGTATCATAGACCTCGGTGCGCGGCAGGAGTTGCAGGCGCGACACAATGCCTAGCCCAGCCAGGATCAAACTGGCGGCAACCAGACCTGCGACCCATTGGTTTGCACCAGAGGCTGCGGGGCGCGGCTTCAAGGTCGAAGGGGCAAGCCCCGCCAGGGTATCGAGCTCTGACCAAAGGCCCGCCAGCCGGTCTGCGGCAAGGCGGTGCTGTGGGCTGAGGGCCTTCCAGGCCGCGAACTCAGCGAGGTCCGCCTCGGAGGGTTGGTCCCGGTCCAGACGGGCAATCCATCCTGCAGCTTGGGCTTCCAAGGTCGCCGGGTCCACCAGGCGGATGATGTTGTCACGATCAGACATCGGAGCCTGATCCTGTTGCCGTACCGTAGCGTGGGGCCTCCCTTTTGCCCGGCGCTGTCAGGGGGCTGCCGCCGACCTCATAGCCGCGCAGCCGCAGGTATTCGCTGCATTTCAGCAGACCCGTGGCCAAGTGTTTTTCTACCGTGCTGACGGAAAGCCCCAGCTGTCGCGCCACATCCTTCTGGGACAGGCCCTGAACCTTGCGCAGCACAAAGACCCGCCGGCACTGGGGCGGTAGGGCGGCGATCGCTTCTGCAAAGACAGCCATTTTCCGTCGCCCTTCGACCACGTCCTCGGCTGTGACCTGATCTCCTGCACCTAAGACCGATGAGTCCGGATAATCCTCCATATAGGTCGTGGTCCGATAGGACATCCGGTCCCGCTCATTGAGGGCAAGGTTCCTGGCTATACGATAAAGAAAGGCACGGGGTCTGACGACATCGCGACCGGATTCGGCAAAAGCCCGCAGAAAGGTCTCCTGCGTCAGATCATCAATATCCTGGGACCGGGAAAAAAAGCGTGAGAGGTATCGCTTGATGCCCCGCTCGTTCTCCAGAAAGGCCCTCAGGATCTTCGACATCAAGCGGTCTGTCGCTCCGATTGGCGGACTAAGGGCAGACAGTGGCCTGCGCGTCGGCCCCAGCAGATCTGCTTTGGTAGGCGCACTGTCAGCGTCTGTAAACGTGTGGTGGGCCAGGTCATGGGCCCTGCGCCGCCAAGCCAGAAGGCCGGTGGTCCAGCCAATTGCGTCAGGTCGTCGCGACAGACAGTTGAAATCTGGCGCCACTGACCCTCATATCCCCCCAATCAGAAGGCGCGGGAGGGTGTCGTCATGCAGACTGTTGATCAAAAGGACCTGGCGGCGTTCGAGGCCGATGCAGACGCATGGTTTAAGGAAAACGTCGTCCGGGATCCGGGCTTCATGCTGCCCTTGACCTTCATGGAGGTCGGGACAGACCAGCAGTTCCATTTTCTGAGGGATTGGCAGAACAAGGTCTATGACGCGGGCTATCTCGGCGCGGCCTGGCCAAAGGCCTATGGCGGCGGCGGCCTGCACCAAGACTTTCAGAACGCGGCCACCCGGGCCATGCGCCGACATCACGGCCCGATCATGCTCAATGCTATTGGCCTGAACTGGACGGGGCCCCTGCTGCTCGACATGGGGTCAGAGACGCACAAGATGGCGCATCTGAAGGGTATTCTCTCGGCCGAAGATATCTGGTGTCAGGGCTTTTCCGAACCGGGCAATGGATCAGACCTGGGCGATGCCCAGACCCGGGCCGTCCGGGACGGCGACCATTATGTGATCAATGGCTCGAAGATCTGGACTACCCTGGGACGCTACGCCAAGTACATGATCCTGCTGGCCCGCACAGACGCGAATACGCCTAAGAAATATGATGGTCTGAGCTTCTTCCTGGCCCCCATGAAAATTCCGGGGGTGGAAACCAATCCGATCCGCAAGCTCACCGGCGAGCACGGCTTTACCCAGACCTTCTTCACGGATGCCCGCATTCCGGCGACGGGGCTCATGGGCGTCGAGGGCGGCGGCTGGAAGGTCGCCATGCGGACTCTGGAATTCGAACGGGGGGCCCGTGGCGGTCAGGCCGGCGGCTATGTGGCGGTGGGCAGCAATGCCTTTGACGTCCTCGACCTGGCTAAGCGTATGACCCGGTCTGGCAAGCCGGTTCTGGATGACCCTGCTGTCGCTGATCAAATGGTTGATTTTCTGATGGAAATCCAGGCCATGAGCCTCAATGGTCAAAGGACCCAGGTTCCCAACCTGGTGGCCGATCACCCACAGGGTATTCCCCTGGCGTCCAAGCTCATGGGCACTGAAATGTCTCGGCGGCTCAACGCTTTCGCCATCCGTCTGACCGGAGCCCGCGGCGCTTACTATGTGGGCGAGTCCGAAGCCGTGGATCAGGGTATCTGGGCCCGGGCCTATTTGAACGCCTTCTCGGCAACCATCGGCGGGGGCACCTCGCAGATCCAGGCCAATATTGTCGGCGAGCATGTGCTCGGCCTGCCGAAATCCTGAGGAGAGACGCAACCATGCAAGATCTCGGACGGATCGGATTTAGCGAAGACCAGGCCGCCCTGCTGGATGTGGCCACGGACTTCTGTTTGCAGCGCTCGCCGGTGTCCACCGTGCGCCGCCTGATGGAGGACGAACTGGGTCATGATCCAGGGGTCTGGAAGGAAATGGGCGAACTTGGCTGGCTTGGCATCGCCATTCCCGAAGACTTCGGCGGTTCAGGCCTCAGCCTGGCCGAAGTTGTCCCCGTGGTGGAACAGATGGGACGCCGGCTGATGATCGGGCCCTTGATCTCCACCACCCTGGCCGCCCAGGCCCTGGTCGTCGGCGGAACCGAAGCCCAGAAACGCAATGTCCTGCCACGATTGGCGGAGGGCGTCGCGGCGACTGTGGCTCTGGCTGAGGCTGATTTCGATTGGGAACCGGACACTGTATCGTGTCAGGCCCTGGAGGCCGGGGATGGCAAGCTGGTGCTTCGGGGTCAGAAGGTCCTGGTCTGCGACGCAGGCGTCGCCCAATGGATTATCGCATCTGTCCTGTACCGTAATGCGCCAGCTTTGGTCCTGATCCCCAGATCGGCCCTTCCCGAAGGTGCCCTACGCCGTGAAACCGTGATTGATGAGACCCGCCGATCCTTTGCCTTGAACCTGGACGGGGTGTCGGTCTCAAAAGAAGACTTACTGGATTTGGATCTGGCGGCGACCGCCCTAAACCATCTGCACTTGGCGGCGAATTTGCTAGGGGCCGCAGATATGATTGGCGGGACCCAGGCCTGTATTGACTACACCGTGGACTATCTGAAAACCCGCACCCAGTTTGGTAAACTGATCGGGTCTTATCAGGCGCTGAAGCACCCCACGGTCGACGCCTATTGCAAGTATGAGCAGGCGCGGTCTCACCTCTACGCCGCAGCCCATTGCTTTGGCGAGCAGGGGGTGGGCGAAATCGCAGTTCGCATGGCCAAGGCCGCTGCAGACGGGGCCTACAGCTTTGCCTCCGACCGGGCGATCCAGTTTCATGGGGGCTTTGGCTTTACCTATGACTGCGATGCCCAGCTCTATCGTCGCCGGGCGATCTGGCATGCCGCAAACTATGGTGACGCCAGCTTCCACAAGGCCAAGCTGGCCAAGCTCCTTTTCTAGACCACGCAAGGTAAGGATTTTTATGGCTGACGCCGAGCGCCCGCAAACCCGCCAGGCCGCCCTGGACCAACTGACCGCCTTGGGCCAGCCCTATGAGCTGGAGACCCGTGAAATCGGCGGCTATGGTCGCCGGGTCTTTAAGTCTGCACCGGCGACCCTTCGGGATCTCTACGCCCAGGCCCTGAGCGACAAGACCTTCATCGTCTATGATGATGAGCGTCTGACTTTCAACGAAACCGCAGCCCTTGCCGCAAAGCTCGGCCACGCCCTGGTGCACAGGTTTGGCGTCCGCAGGGGCGATCGGGTGGCCATTTCCACTCGGAATTTTCCCGAGTGGGTGATTGCCTTCCAGGCCGCGACATCTGTGGGTGCTATAGCCGTGGCGCTCAATGCCCTATGGCAGGCTGATGAGCTGGAATACGGCCTCAAGAACTGTCAGGCCAAGGTCTTTGTCGCTGATCAGGAAAGGCTGGACCGCCTCGCCCAGTGTGAAGATGCCCCAGACATTCCGGTAATCGCCGTGCGGGCTGACCGCCCCGCCGCAAATGCGATCGCCTTTGAGACCCTGATGGCTGAAACCGGCGAGGTCGCCCTGCCCCAGGTCGATGTCCAGCCTGACGACGATGCGATCATTTTCTACACCTCCGGCTCGACGGGCCACCCCAAAGGGGTGATTTCCACTCACCGCAATGTCATTTCGGCCCTGTTCTCCTGGGAGCTGGACTTACAGGCCGGGGCTTTGGTTGCTGGGCTCGAGCCTGTCGTTCCGGCCACCCAGCCCGGGACGCTGATGGCGGTGCCCCTGTTCCACGTCACTGGCTGCCATGCGGTCTATCTCCAGTCCTATCGCGCCCAGCGGAAACTGGTCTGCATGTATAAGTGGGACGTGGCCCAGGCTGCGGCCCTGATCGAGCAGGAGAAGATCACTTCGGTGGTGGCACCGGCGGCCATGACCGGCGACTTGGTCCGCGAGGCGCAGAAGACCGACCGCGACCTGTCCAGCTTGGTCGCCCTTGGGGGCGGTGGGGCCCCCCGCGCCCCTGAACAGGTGCGCCAGATTGCCGCCTTCACCAAGGCCATGCCCAATACCGGTTGGGGCATGACCGAAACAAATGCGATCGGTACGGGCATTGGCGGCGAGGACTATTTGAACCGCCCGGCCAGTTCTGGACGCTGCTCGGCTGTCCTGGAACTCAAGGTGGTGGATGACGACGGCCGCGCCTTGCCGGCTGGCGAGCGTGGCGAACTGCTGGTTCGCGGGGCCAGCGTGTTTCGGGGCTATTGGAACCGCGATGATCTAAGCTCAACCACCTTTGAGGACGGCTGGTTCAGGACCGGCGATGTGGCCTATCTGGATGACGAAGGCTTTCTATTCATTGTGGATCGGATCAAGGATCTGATTATCCGGGGCGGCGAAAACATCGGCTGTGGCACGGTTGAGGCGGCCCTGGTTCTGCACCCGAATATCCATGAAGCTGCGGTCTATGCGGTGCCAGATGATCGCCTGGGCGAAGAGGTCGGGGCGACCATCTATGGCGACGCCGGGCTTGATCCAGATGAGGTCCGGGCCTTCCTCGGCGCTCACCTGGCTCGATTTGAAGTGCCTAAATACATCTATGTCTCCCCAGACCCCCTGCCGCGCATCGCCTCAGGCAAGATCCTGAAGCGCCAACTGCGGGATGAAGCGGCCAAGCGTCTGGCTTAGGCCTTCTTGCGGTAGATCGACCGCTTGGGTTGGGCGACGACCCGGCGGATCATGGGTTCAAAGGCCGAAAGGGGCATGGACTCATAGGCCGGATCGAAACTGTTCTGGTCGTAGAGATGGCAGAACTGGGCGGTGTATTCGAACCATTCATGACCGCGGTACTGGTCGCGCATGTCGCGGTCCAGACCCAGGTGCTGGAAGAAGTAATAGCCCTGGAAAATGCCGTGCTTGTCCATCATCCAGTAGTTCTGTTCCGAGATGTAGGGCTTCATGATCATGGCCCCCAGCTCCGCATGGTTTGACGGGGCCAGAATGTCGCCGACGTCGTGCATCAGGGCACACACCACATATTCCTCATCCCGCCCGTCCTTGTGGGCGCGCGTGGCGGTCTGCAGGGAATGCTCAAGCCGGGTCACAGTAAAGCCGCCACTGTCGTCGGCCAACATGTTCAAGTGGGCCAGGAGGCGGTCTGGAAAGGCCTGATGAAAGGGGGCACCGGCCCGGCCAATAGCCGCCCAGTCCTCTTTCGTGGACTCCACCATGGTGTGGAACTTCGCCTTGTCGAGGATTTCACCGTCAGCCATTTTCGCCTCCCTGGCACATTACGTTTCCGGAACGTGGGCCCTCCATCCCGGAATTGTCAACTTGGTATGTGGACATAAATTGCCCGACCCCTAGGCATAGTCTATGGGCTTCTAAAGCTTGCGGTCGAAAAGAGCCGCAGAGACAGGGCAAGGAACGGACAGATGGCAACAGATTTCAACAACCTGTTTTCGGTCAAGGGCAAGGTTGCCCTGGTGACTGGAGGGTCGCGCGGTATTGGCGAAATGATCGCCGCTGGCCTGCTGGCGGGGGGTGCCAAGGTCTATATTTCATCCCGCAAGGCCGATGTCTGCGACGCCACCGCCAAGCGTCTGGCCGAAACCTACGGCGGCGACTGTATCTCTCTTCCCGCCGACCTTTCACAGATGAGCGGTATTGTGTCTCTGGCAGCGCGACTCAGTGAGGCTGAGCCCAAACTCGATATTCTGGTGAACAATGCCGGAGCGGCCTGGGGCGCACCGATCGATGAGTTTCCCGAAGTGGGTTGGGACAAGGTCATGGACACCAACGTCAAGGGCGTCTTCTTCCTGACCCAGAAGCTCCTGCCCCTGCTACGCAAAGCCGGTGCTGAGGGTGAGCCGGCCCGGGTGATCAATATCGGATCCATTGATGGTCTGAAGGCGGCGGCCTTTGACACCTTCTCCTATGGTGCGTCTAAGGCGGCGGTTCACCACCTGACCCGGTTCCTGGCCTCGCACCTGACCAAGGAGCGGATCCTTTGCAACGCCATTGCGCCAGGTCCATATCCGACCTGGATGTTGTCCACCGGCGTGGGGTTTGGTGGGGAAACAGAAAACGCTGACTGGGACAGGGTCGGACGTGGCAATCCCAGCGGTCGCGTGGGCACGCCTCAGGACATTGCAGGACTGGTGACCTTCCTGGCCTCGAGAGCTGGCGAATATATCGTCGGCCAGACCATTGCCAGCGACGGCGGCGCTGTCGGGACATCTTGATCCGCCGCCGATGAGCCAAAAGAAACCAGGATTTGGGGGGCTGATATGTTGCTGCAAGGACTGAAGGTCGTGGAGTTGGCGACGTGGATTGCGGCACCAGGCTGCGCCGCCATCATGGCCGATTGGGGTGCCGACGTGATCAAGGTGGAATCCCTGACCGGCGATGCCACCCGGACCTTTTTTCCCGAGACCGCCGAGAGCCCAGGCAGTCCGATTTTCACCATGGAAAATCGTGGAAAGCGCGGGGTAGCCCTAGACATTGCCGCCGAAGATGGTCGTCAGGCGATTTTGACGCTTCTAAAGGGTGCTGATGTCTTCATTACCAATGTGCGTCCAGGTGCCCTCAAGCGGGCTAGGCTGGATTATGAGTCCCTCAAGGCCGATATGCCGAAACTGATCTATGCCAGCGTATCCGGCGTTGGCCTGGAGGGGCCGGATATCGACTTGCCGGCTTTTGATATTACGGTCTTCTGGACCAAGAGCGGGGTAGGGCGCTCTCATATCCCCCCCGACCAGGAGCCCTTTGCCTGCCGTCCCGGATTTGGCGATCATGCCACGGCCCTTGCCACCCTGTCGTCGGTTCTGGCGGCAGTGCATGAGCGCCATGAAACCGGCCGCGGACGGCTTGTGGAGTGCTCTCTCCTGCGCACGGCGGCCTATGCTCTGGGCTGGGACATGGCCACCCATCTGCGATTTGGCGAGGCCCCGGTCACCCAAACGCGAGACCAGCGGCCCCACCCGATTTCCGGGATTTATTTCAGAACCTCCGATGACCGCTGGCTCTGTTTTGTTTTGAAGGGGCCCGGCTGTTTTCCCAATCTGATGACCGTCCTGGGCCATCCAGAGGTGGTGACCAATCCGCGCTACGCCCTGCCCGCCACAGACCTCGATGTGGTGCGCGAGATCCGTGCCTATGCCGAGGCCGCTTTTGCCAAAATGACCCTGGCGGAGGCCGCAGACATCCTCACCGCCGCAGATCTGGCCTGGGCCCCTCTGCAAACCTTGAGCGAAGCGATCTCAATGCCGCAGTTTGAGGCCACGGGCTGTCGGGTTGAGGTGGACAATGGCTGGGGTGGGCGCATGTCCACCATTGCCGCGCCAGCCCGCTTCCCTGAGGGCGCGCCGTTGGTCACCCGTGGGGCCCCTAAGCTGGGCGAACACACCCGCGAAGTTTTGGAGGAGGCGGGCCTTTCGCCTGAGGTCATCGACAAGGTTATGGCGCGACTTGTCTCATGATCTCTGGGCGGCTGCATAGGCGAGCTGTCCTGTGCGGCTTGGCTGCACCGCCGCCCTGACGCGGGCGGTGGGGACGTCGCGACCTGCTGGAGGTCTAGGCCAGGTAGCGATCCCTCAATTGTTCAGTCCCTGCGGCATCAACGCCAAGGTCGGCTAGATAGGCCTCAAGGCTGCCGCGCTCACCGGCAATGGCCTGGAGGGCAGCGTCCAGATATTTTCCGTTGACCCCAAGGAAGAGGCGGACTGCGATGTCGGACGGCACCTTGCCGAGACTCTGGGTCAGTGCCTCGGCCACCATCGGTGCCCGTGCTTCGACCCTTGCAGCAGAATTGGTCAGCATAAAGTCGGCAATGGCGTCATCCCTGTGAACCCCAAGGACGTGATGGGTCAGGGCCGCCAGGAGGCCGGTGCGATCCTTGCCCGCTGTGCAATGGATGAGGACAGAGGCCTCTGTTTGAAGCAGGGCTTCGAAGTAGCGCCGGAATAGGATGGCATGCCGCGGTTCGAACGGGGCCTTTGCGTAATAGTCTAAGAAAAAGGCGTCGACGCTGGCTGGGGTTAGGTCTGTGTCCCGGAGAAAGGCCAGATGCGGTGCCTCTGCGCGGTCACCGAGGTCGCAGTCGATAACCTCGCCTGAAAATCCAGCAGGCCGACGGGAGGGCTCGCTCCCCCGCTCTTTTGGCCGACGAAGATCAACCACAGTGGTGAGGTCAAGGGCCTGCATAGCATCTAGATCAGCCTCGGTTGCCCGCCCAAGGTGGGCTGATCGCCAGAACCGACCCGCTGGCATCTGCCGACCATTCGCGGCAAGATAGCCCCCGAAATCCCGAAAGTTCTCAACACCCTCAAGGGGCAAAATCCGCGTGATCGGGGTCATGGACGCTCCAGGTCAGGATCAAGAAAAGGTCCCAACCCTATGGGGCGAGGACCAGATCAGCCTTATCGCCTTCCACGCACCAAGGACAGGTGGCGCATCTAGTACCGGCCGGGTTCCGTCTTACCTGGCCAGGTCAGATAGCCTGCGCGGTCACGGCCCGCCGCTGGCGCATCGCAGGGGCAGTCAACATAGGGACCTTGGTTCCCATAATGATAGGCATAGCCCCCCTGCCGAACCCCGGAATTACCCTGCTGGGCCTCACGGTAGAGGCCGTTATAGATCACAGGCCGGGCATAGGTGTTGTAGACTTGGCGACCATAGACCGACGAGGTGCGATCAATCTCTTGGTTCACATAGATGTCCTGGCGAGGCGGCTGAGGGTCGGCCGACACATAGGGCCTAGCCTGGGTGTATTGGCCTTTACGAAGATGGCTGACCCTGCGGGTCGGCCGGTTGGGCGTGCGCCTGACAATGTCCTGGGCATAAACGGTCTGTTGGACAGCAGGTGCCGCGGCGACCTTTTCGGCCTCGGGTGCCATGGCTGAAGGTGCCGCGCCCAGGGCTGGCGCGCAGGCCGAGGCTGGATTGGGCGCACAGGCAGCGGCGGGCGGCTTTACCCCGGTCAGTTCCGCCAACTTGGCGGAGTCGCAGGCGCCAAGACCCAGAAGGGCGATGAGGGGCAGAAGCGAGGTCATGCGCATGGCGGATCCCTGAAATTCATTTTCAGGTAACCATGGACATCAAGTTTAGGTCGCGCTGGTAGTTTCACCTTGGGCGCGAAGAATGACCCCGCCTTGGGTCATGTCGTTGGCGAATTTGCCCTCAGCATCTGGGAAAACCGGTTCCCAGCCCTTTGAACCTGCTTTAGCGTCCCGCCCAGGGTTAAAAGAGGGTAGAACATGGCGATTTCAGCAGTGATCTGGGACTTTGGTGGTGTGTTTACGTCCTCGCCATTCGAAGCTTTCACCCGCTATGAGGCTAGCAAAGGCCTGCCAAGGGACCTAATCCGTACCATCAACTCCACCAACCCGGATTCCAATGCCTGGGCCCTGTTTGAGCGTAATGAAATCGACACCCGGGGTTTCGACGACCTCTTCCTGGCAGAGTCCACAGCCCTGGGTCATCCCGTCCCGGGCCGTGACATATTGCCCCTGCTGTCTGGCCAACTGCGCCCGCGCATGGTGGCGGCGCTAAAGACCTGCAAGGCGCACTTTAAGGTGGGCTGCATTACCAACAATATGGTGTCGCACCATTCGCCGGGTCGCGATGCACCTGCTGCCGGGGCCATGGGCCAAGTCATGCCCCTATTCAACCACATCATTGAGAGTTCCAAGGCCGGGGTGCGCAAACCCGACCCGAAAATCTATCTGATGATGTGCGAGGCCTTGAGTGTTGAGCCGAGCGCATGCGTCTATCTCGATGATCTGGGCATTAACTGTAAGCCAGCTGCTGGGCTTGGCATGACGGCGATCAAGGTTGTCGACGTGGACCAAACCCTAGCCGATCTTGCGGTGGCCACGGGCTTAACCTTCGAGACGGCGCAAGACTGATGGGCCGGCCAACCAAGATTGGGGCCATCGACGCCCTTGAAAAGCTGCCCGATTGGTCCGACACCCCCGGTGACCGCGATGAAATCGCCCGCAGTTTCAAGTTTGCGGACTTCAATGACGCTTTCGCCTTCATGACTCAGGTGGCGCTTAAGGCCGAGTCCCTGGATCACCATCCGGAGTGGCGGAATGTCTATAATCAGGTTGAGGTCGTCCTCACCACCCATAGCGCTGGCGGCGTCACCAGCCTGGACGTGGCGCTGGCTCAGTTCATGGACACTGCAGCGGCAAAACTGGGCGCAGTCTGACTCTAATTGAGAATAATCGAGCCGAGCAGAAGGCGGACGCCGCGGGCACCCATAATCTGATCGGTCTGTTTTTGCAGTTCCCGGGAAATAAAGTCTGCGTCGGGCACGGTGGTTAGCGACATGCTCATGGCGTAGGTTTGGACCGATTGGACATAGGCTGCTTTCAGTCTCGGCGTCAGCTTGTCAGCCTTGGCGTGGAGGGCCGGATCTGGCGCATCAATGCCTGTTTCAACCGCTAGAATAGCCCTCCGACCGTTTGACCTGAGGATAGAGGCTGTGATGAGGCCGACAGGGATATAGGTCCCGGCCGGCTCCTTCGTCTTGCCGCCCTCACCCTCGCCGCCCTTCTCTTTTTTTTCAGACGCAAGCGCGAGATGGGGCACCAGACCCAAGAGGTTCAGGAGCAGGATAAAGTGACGACGGTCCATGTCGCGAGTGAGCCATATTATGGTTAGCAGACTCTTTACGCCGAGCAGGCAAAACTCCTGTAGAGATTCGCTGTTCCGATTTCCAGGAGACCTCCGTGGGCCGATTCGAACCAACCTCCCTCAATCTTGATGGCAAGGTCATCCTTGTCACGGGTGGCACAGGCTCCTTTGGTCGGAGGTTTGTTGAGACCGTCCTGTGTCGATATAAGCCCCGGAAACTTATTGTTTTTTCCCGAGATGAGCTCAAGCAGAGCGAGATGCAGGCCGATCTTGCGGAACGGTTTGATCCGGCCGATCTGGTGTGCATGCGGTTCTTTTTGGGGGATGTGCGCGATCGCCAGAGGCTGACCATTGCCTTTCGCGGGGTCGACATTGTGATTCATGCCGCAGCGCTGAAACAGGTGCCCGCAGCCGAGTACAATCCCTCCGAATGCATTCACACAAATGTTCTTGGGGCGGAAAATGTGGTTTGGGCCTGCCTCACCAACCAGGTGAAGCAGGTTATCGCCCTGTCAACGGATAAGGCTTGCAACCCTGCCAATCTCTATGGGGCGACAAAACTTGCGTCCGATAAGACCTTTGTCGCCGCCAATAATCTGTCGGGGGATATCGGCGCGCGGTTCTCGGTTGTTCGGTATGGCAATGTGGTTGGGTCCCGAGGGTCTGTGGCCCCACTGTTCCAGCGGCTGATCGCCAAGGGTGCTGTTGAGCTGCCGATTACCGATGTGCGGATGACCCGGTTCTGGATCACCTTGACCCAAGGTGTGGACTTTGTGCTGTCATCCCTGTCCCTGATGCGTGGCGGAGAGATTTTCGTGCCGAAAATACCCTCCATGAAAATGACCGATCTCGCCCACGCTATGGCACCTGATCTGCCTGTGAAGGTGATTGGCATTCGGCCCGGGGAAAAACTCCATGAAATGATGATTTCGGTCGATGATGCCCGGACGACAGCAGACCTGGGTGATCGCTACGCCATCGAACCGGCCTTTGTGGAATATACCCGCACGCCGTATGCCAAGACCCACCCCACAGCGCTGGATGGGTTTTCCTATGGCAGCGACACCAATACCGAATGGCTGTCAGGCGCGGACCTGATCAGTCTGCTCGATGATACGCCCCCGGTGAATCCACGCCGGCGTCTGACGGATTAAAACCTTGAGCGCCTTCCTCGCCTATGGACGTCAGACGATCGAAGACGACGATATTGCGGCCGTGGCGGCAGCGCTAAGGTCTGATTTTCTGACCACCGGCCCTAGGGTCGATGCCTTCGAAGAGGTCTTTGCTGAGGCGGTCGGTGCCCGCCATGCCGTCGCCTGCTCCAATGGCACAGCGGCTTTGCATCTGGCCATGCTGGCCCTGGATGTTCGCCCCGGGGAGGTGGTGATCGTCCCTAGCATCACCTTCCTCGCCACCGCTAACTGCGCCCGCTATGTGGGGGCAGAGGTGATCTTCGCTGACGTTGACCCCGCCACAGGTCTGATGACGCCAGACACCTTGGCAGCGGCGCTAAACCAGGTTGGGGCCCGAAAGCTGCGTGCGGTCCTGCCGGTTCACCTGCGGGGGGATGTGGCAGAACTTGATCGCCTGGAGGCGCTCGCCGCCCAGGCCGGGGCCGTCCTCGTGGAGGATGCCCCTCATGCCCTGGGGTCGGAAGCAGTTTTCGGCAATCATAGGGAGCGGGTCGGTGATTGCCGACATTCCGCCATGTCGACCTTTTCCTTCCACCCTGTAAAGACCATCGCCACGGGTGAAGGGGGCATGATCACCACCAATGACCCAGACCTCGCCGCACGGCTGAAAGCCTTCCGCAGCCATGGCATGGTCAGGCCAGCCGATGGAGATCCCTGGTGGTATGAAATGCCAGAGCCAGGTTTCAACTATCGTCTTCCTGACATCCTATGCGCCCTGGGCCAGTCACAGCTTAAAAAGCTGCCTCGCTTTGCCGCCCAGCGCCAGGCCTTGGCCGCCCGCTATGACGAGGTCCTGGCCGATCTCGCGCCCGTGGTGAAGATTGCAAGCCGACCAGACTGGAGTACGCCCGTCCTGCACCTGCTGGTCGCGCTGATCGATTTCAAGGCCGCAGGCCTGACCCGCCGTCAGGTGGTCGACCGCCTCAAGGCCAAGGGCGTCGGGACCCAGGTGCATTACATCCCTGTTCACACCCAGCCCTATTATCAGGCGCGATATGGTCAGCTCCATCTACCCGGCGCTGAAGCTTGGTATGAGGCCTGTCTGACCCTGCCTCTCTATCCCGGCATGACCCCAGCAGACGTGGACCATGTGGCGGCCAGCCTTAGGGCGGTCTTGGGCCTTTAAGGTTTCCATCCCGTATCAGTTCCGTATTTGTTCTTGATTTTGCGCCACGACCGTGGTCCGGTTGTGAATTGAAAATGCTCAATCAAGAGAATGCTTATGGCGGCGCGGGTCATGACGGTGGCGTTTCAGGGGGTCGAAGCGCGCCCTGTGGATGTCGAGGTTCAGCTCACCAGCGGCGAATTTGCCTTTGTGGTGGTCGGTCTTGGGGACAAGGCGGTCGGGGAGAGTCGTGAAAGGGTGCGGGCCGCCTTTGCGGGTCTAGGGCTTGCCCTGCCGGGCCGTCGGATCATCTGCAATCTGGCTCCGGCTGACCTCCCCAAGGAAGGCAGTCACTATGACTTGCCCATCGCCTTAGCGGTCATGGCGGCTATGGGGGTTATTCCCCCCGATGCCCTCAGCAGCTGGGCTGCCATGGGCGAGCTTTCCCTCGACGGCCGCATTGTCGCAGCGGTCGGGGCCCTGCCAGCGGCGGTAGCGGCCGGGGCTCTGAATCTTGGTCTCATCTGCCCGGCAGCTTGTGGTGCCGAAGCGGCCTGGGCAGGAGACACCCGTATTCTCGCAGCCCCCTCTCTGATTTCCCTGGTCAACCATTTCCGAGGCACCCAAATTCTCTCGCCCCCGGCCCCGGGACAGGTCCTGGAAGGAGCGCCTACCGCAGATCTGCGTGACGTCAAGGGACAGGAAAATGCCAAGCGTGCCTTAGAGGTGGCCGCCGCCGGAGGGCATAACCTGCTGTTCATCGGACCGCCTGGCTCTGGAAAGTCCATGATG
>CAITHQ010000088.1 GCA_903892305.1 uncultured Alphaproteobacteria bacterium | reverse complement strand
GGACTACCGGATCAATCAACAGGTCAGGCAGGGGTGCTATCATGCGGCAAGGCTTTCCATAACACCGCCCTTTAGAGTGATCAGGGTTCGGGCAGGGGATATTTGGTCTGGATAATCGCTCCGATAGTGACCACCGCGGCTTTCCCGGCGCGCCAGGGCGCAAGCAGCCACAAGACGTGCCGCCACCAGGGCACCGCAGACACCGTGAATAGCTTCGAGCCGGTTGATGAGTGCTAAGAGCCGCAGCAAACCCTCAGCATCACGCAAGACCCCGGCATCTTGGCTCATAGCCTGCCGCAAATCCTGCAGGGGTGCCTTTGGCAGCGGGTTGAGAAGGATCCGCTTCAACGGCTTACCGGGAGCAGCGGTTCTTTGACCCGCAGCCAGCCCAGCCCGAGCTCCGAAGACCGCGGCCTCCACCAATGAGTTCGAAGCTAGGCGGTTAGCACCATGAACCCCCGTGGATGCGCACTCACCGGCAGCGAAGAGGCCAGGCAGGGTTGTGGCGCCCTGGGCGTCTGTGACGATACCGCCCATATGATAATGGCAGGCCGGGACAACCGGAATGGGCTCAAGCCTCGGATCAACACCTCCCGAAAGGCAGGCTGCGAAGACGGCGGGGAAGGCTTCGGGGAAGTGATCGCCAACAGCGGTCCTGGCGTCCAGGAAGGCACCACGGCCCGCTGCGCGTTCGGCATGAATAGCTCGGGCCACCACGTCCCGAGGCGCGAGTTCGGCGTCGGGGTGATAGGCGGCCATAAAGGCCTCCCCAGCGCCATTGATCAGCTTGGCCCCTTCACCGCGCAGGGCTTCTGTCGCCAGAGGTGCCGGATCGCGACCAATATCGATGGCTGTGGGATGGAACTGAACGAATTCTGGATCACCAATCTGCGCGCCGGCTAGGGCGGCCAGGGCCATGCCTTCGCCTAATAGCTCAGCTGGCGTCGTGGTGACACCATAGAGCCCGCCAATGCCACCTGTTGCCAGAATGACGGCATGACCCGTGATCTCAATGAGGCGGCCGTCCATCTGAACCACAACCCCGGCAATAGCACCCGAAACCTCCTGGAGAAGGCCGCACAGCAACGCGCCATTGCGAACTTCAACGTGACCAGCGGACAGCACGGCCTTGACCACGGCATCCATAATGCCCCGTCCAGCCTGATCGCCCTTCACACGGGCAACCCTTGGCCTGCTGTGGGCCGCTTCAAGGCTTTGGGCAAAGTCGCCTTCATCCGTCCGATCGAAGGGTGCCCCAAGGTCGGCCAGTCGACGCACGGCCTCGGGACCTTCCGTGGCTAGCAGTGCCGCCATGACAGGATCCACAAGACCTGCGCCAGCCAAGACCGTATCCTGGGCATGAAGGCTAGGATGGTCCTGCGGGCTCAAAGCCGCAGCCATGCCGCCCTGCGCCCAGGCTGAAGAGCAGCCATGGGCCAGAGGCGCGCCAGACAAAACCAGTACCTTGCTTGCCGCCGCCAGGGCAGCAGAAAGGCCTGCCAGTCCTGCGCCAACCACAATGACGCCGTCGAAGTGACGCCGCTCGGCCATCAGATCAACTCAACGTCGACGTGGTGGCGGGCCTTGACCAGGTCATAGCGTGCGGGAATGGCCGGGGGCGGCAGGTCCACCATCCTTTGCACTGCCAGCCGCGCACGCTCGGCGATGGCAGGATCGACGGTGACTTCGTACTGATCATGCAGCAGGGCCTGATAGATATTTTCCAGGCTGATCCGCTTCATGTGTGGGCAGAGGTTGCAGGGCCGAATGAACTGGGTGTCGAGGGCGTCAGCGGCGACATTGTCGGCCATGGAACACTCGGTGATCAGCACCACCTGCTTGGGCTTACGGGTTAGGACATAGTCATTCATCGCCGCTGTCGAGCCCGTGAAGTCCGACACCTCGATCACTTCAGCCGGGCACTCGGGATGGGCGAGGATTTCAGCGCCCGGATAGGCCGCTTTCAGGTCGCGAATATCATCGGCATTGAACCGCTCATGGACCTCGCAACGACCTTTCCAGGCGATGATCTTAATCGCGGTTTGCCGGGCAACGTTTCGTGCGAGGAATTCGTCGGGGATTAGGATCACTCGATCGACACCCCATTCTTTGGCGACATGCTCCACCACCTGCACGGCATTGGCGCTGGTGCAGCAGACATCTGTCTCCGCCTTCACATCAGCCGTCGTGTTCACATAGGTGACGACCGGCAGGCCTGGATAGCGCTGTTTGATCAAGCGGACATCGGTGCCCGTAATGGAAGAAGCGAGGCTGCAGCCCGCCCTGAGATCCGGAATCAGCACGGTCTTGTCTGGCGAGAGAATTTTCGAGGTCTCGGCCATGAAGTGGACGCCGGCCTGAACGATGACCTTGGCGTTGGAGCGTGCGGCTTCCTTGGCGAGGGCGAGGCTATCGCCCACAAAGTCGCCTACCCCATGGAAGATCTCCGGGGTCATATAATTGTGGGCGAGGATGACCGCATTCTTTTCACGCTTCAGCCGATTGATGGCGTCAATCAAGGGGGCCTGGACCCGCCATTCCATGGGCGTGATGTGGGTTTTGACTTTTTCCCAAGCCGCGTGGGTCGAGGCCTCAACCTCGGGCGTGAACGTCAGTTGCATCACGGGATCCTCCATATGCTCACAATGAGCAAATCACCCGCCTCAAAAAAGCGCCTGGGACTATTGTCCCTTCGGCGCCACAGATATGCTCGAAATGAGCAAAACTGTTAGGATGAGATATAGACCTCTGACTTGCGGGTGCCAAGACGTTTTTTGACAGGGGCCTTGGTCAGACCAAGCCAGAGATATGATAAAGCCCTGCATCCGCCCCTGAGGAAATCTAAGCCCTGTTCGCTTCCCGACACTTGCTGACCCTCCTTGGCCTTGCTCTGGCGGTGGTCGGCTGTGCGCCCGCGACGGTCCATCAGGCGGGGGCTGGACGTGCAAGATTACGCCAGGTTCCGCATCAGGCCTTTCTAGCGGTGCGGTTGGACAAGGTCACCACCGCGATGTCGGCTAGCGCGCGAGAGATGGCGGCGCGCCATATGCCGGGGCGACGCATCGACTTTTGGGGGCGTCCGATCGGTTGGGCTGTTCTTGATCTATCGCAGCCACCGGCCCTGGGCCTCATGCTGGATCCCACACATGATATTGCCGAGGACATCAACGCACTGAGACCTTTTTCGACCTTGCCGGTCCGTCCCTTGGGTCCCTTTATCCTGGCGGCGTCGGTGGATGACTCGGCCCGCGCCCTGACCTGTCTCACCCAGGCCGTTTATTACGAGGCTGGTCTGGAGCCGAAAATCGGACAGGAAGCCATCGCCCAAGTCGTCCTGAACCGTCTACGCCATCCAGCCTATCCCAAGTCGATTTGCGGCGTTGTCTATCAAGGTGCCTCGCGGTCGACAGGCTGCCAGTTCACCTTCACCTGTGACGGATCCCTTACGCGGCCGCGCAATCCTGTTCTCTGGCGAGACGCTGAATCTATTGCGATGCAGGCCCTTGGCGGTCACGTGGTCAGGGAGGTTGGAACGGCGACGCATTATCACGCGTCATATGTCGTACCCTACTGGGCACCGACCCTGGTGAAGATGGTCAAGTTGGGCCAACACATCTTCTATCGCTGGACGGGTCCTGGGGGCGAACCGCCGGCCTTTGGGGGGCGTTATGAAGGCGCCGAGTCCTATATCTCGTCAGCTATTCTAGGCAGTCTAGACCCGCGGACCCAAGGCATGTTCGGCAGCGGGTCAGAGATCGCCCCTGCAAGTCGGGAGGTCACCCTTGGATCGGAAGGCGAAACCCGCACCTATAAAATCGCTCAACCCCTGCCAGGGTTTGCGGCACCCCTTCCGGAGCAGGGTGCCTTGATCCCCAGCCGCCGCCAGCCATCAAAGGAAGAAATCCAGCAGATCAACGCTGCCCTGGCTAAACTCGAAAAGGAAGAGGCGGAGCCGACATCTTCGGCTGCACCGCACCCCTGAAGGCCCTAGAGAGAGTGAACGGCCCATTAGGACTTCGATGGTAGGCCAGACCAGCCGCTATCCTTGGAGCCTCCCATGACGAGCCGGATTCATCACAAATCCATTCCTTCCCGTCGCGCCTTGGTCTTAGGATTTGGCGCAGCTTTGCTAGCAGCAGGCGCAGCCCTCGCTGAGGATCCGGCAGGCGGACCTTCAGATCCCGAGGCACATCGCCAGCCTAAGCCGAAACGCCGTTTTCTGAAGCCTAAGGCCAAGGCATCGCCACCACCTCCTGAGGCCGTGGTCCATGTCGAGCCTGTGGCGGGCATGGATCCAGAGTTAGCCATGGCACGGCTGATGCAGGGCAATGCGCGCTATGCCGCTGGCTTCGCCGCCCATCCGGATATGGACATGATCCGCCGGGCCGACGTCGCGAAGGGCCAACAGCCTTTCGCATCCATCGTCGCTTGTGCTGACAGTCGGGTTGCGCCCGAATTGATCTTTGATCAGGGCCTCGGCGACCTATTTGTCACCCGGGTCGCAGGCAATGTTGTGGACGACGCAGTTCTGGCATCCCTGGAGTATTCCGTCATTCATCTGGGCTCCACACTGATCATGGTGGTGGGCCATGAGCGATGCGGCGCTGTTAAGGCGACAATTGATGCTCTGGATGGTCACCCGTCCGAAGAGGATAAGGGCACCCTAATTGGCGTTCTCGCCAATATGATCGCACCCGCGGTGAAGGCGGTTCCGCCGGGAATGCCTGACCGCCTCGATGCAGCCGTCTCCCTTAACGCCGCGTATGCGGCGGCAGACATCTTTTCCCGCAGCCCACCCCTAAGGGCGCGCGTCCTGGCTGGTAAGCTCAAGGTTGTCGCGGCAAGGTATGACCTGGATGATGGCAAGGTGACCCCCGCCATCGGCAGTTCCTAAACACCGAAGGCGTCTGGATATACAACGGTCAGGGGCTGATCCAGGGCACCAGGCTCAAGGGCCTTGGCCATGAAGGCGGGCAGGCCAGAGAAGGCGCATTTCAGATTTTGCGCCGCCTCAGGGCTGAACCCGAACCTCGGATAATAGGTGGGGTGGCCAAGGACGATGACAGCTGCCGCGCCAAACTCTTTAGCGGCGTCCATGCCGGCGCGAACCAAGCGTCCGCCGGTTCCGAGGTTTTGAACATCGGGCCGCACTGAGACCGGTGCCAGAGCCGCATAAAGGTTCAGGCTGTCGGCCCACATCCGGCTGAACAGTATGTGGCCGACCAGGACCCCGTCCGCCATCTCCACCAGTTCGAACATGGCGTCACCGTCTGCCCTAACCCGTTCGACCAGGTCAGCTTCATCTGGGCGTTCAAAGGCGGCAGCGACAATATCGCGAATGGCGAGGTGGTCTGAGGCTTTGGCGTAACGGATCATGGGGACAACATAGACATGCCTCACTCTAAGGGAAGCTAGACCTCGGTCAGCAAATCCTCAGGCGCTGTCTGGCTTAGGTCGCTTAGATTGATTTCGATTCAGGAAGCTGATGATGATCTGTAGGGGCATGGCCTAAGCTCTTTAAGGGCTTGCGGCTTTAGTCGCCGGCGACCCAGGATACGTCGGCACCCAGGGCGTTGAGGTTCTCAACGAACTTTGGGTGGGCGCGCTGGATGGGGGCGGCGTTCAGGATCATGGACTCCCCCTCAATACTGGCGGCCAGCATGAAGAGGGCGATGGCGACGCGGATGATGTAGGGGCTCTCCACCGTGGCCGGCATGAGCGGTTTGCCGCCATAGATGATCAGGCGGTGCGGGTCGCACAGCACAGCATGAGCGCCGAACTTGCCGAGCTCAGAGGTCCAGCCCAGGGCGCCTTCATAGACCTTGTTCCAGTACATAACTGAGCCTTCGGCGCGAACGCCTAGAGCGATGAAGATCGGCAGCAGGTCTGCTGGCACATAGGGCCAGGGGGCGGCTTCAACCTTCGTCAGAATATTGGTTGTGAAGGGCTCGCGGATCTTCAGCCGGCCATCGATCCTAGCGCTGGAATAGCCGTCCTTGTGGGTCACTTCGACGCCGAACTTGGCGAAGGTCCGGTCTAGCAAGGGGAACTGGTCCACCGCACCGTTCTTGATCTTCACCTCACCGCCCGTGATGGCACCCATGGCTAGGAAGGTAGCGATTTCATGGAAGTCGTCGGCGAAGGTGAATTCGATCCCGTGCAGGGACTCGACCCCGGTGACCACAATGCGCGATCCACCAACCCCTTCGATCTTGGCCCCCATCCGGGTCAAGAAGGTGCAGAATTCCTGGACGTGAGGTTCACAGGCTGCGTTGGTCAATTGTGACCGTCCTTCAGCCGTGGCGGCGCACAGAATGAAGTTTTCAGTGGTGGTCACTGAGGCATAGTCCAGCCAATGGTCTGCGGCGGAGAAGCCCTTTGGCGTGGCGATGTGCAGGGCGTCAGGCTCGCGATCCACCTGGGCGCCGAAGGTCTGGAAGACCTCGATATGCGGATCGATCTCCCGGGCACCGAGGGTGCAGCCGGTAGCATCCTCCTCAATGCTGGCAGCACCGAAACGATGCAGCAGGGCTGGGATCAGCATCAGGGTTGACCGCATACCCATTGGCAGGTGCGCTGCCTTAGGGTCCAGTCCGGCACCATGCTTGACCACCAGGGTCCCAGACTCGAAATCCATGGAAACCGAGCTGCCCAGATTCCTGAAGAAATCTAGGATCTTTCGGACATCAGTAATGTCTGGAACCCGATGGAGGGTGACAGTCTCTTCCGTCAGCAAGGTCGCGCATAGGATCGGCAGAACAGCGTTCTTATTGGCAGAGGGTGTCAGGGTCCCGCGAAGAGGACGTCCGCCACGCACGATCAGATTGGTCATGGTTGCGTCCTATTCAGCGGCAGACACAGGGGCAGCACCCCGATGTTCACGATCTTCTTCAGCCAAAAGCCGAACTGCTTCCAGAGCCGCCATGCAGCCCATGCCCGCAGCCGTCACAGCCTGGCGGTAGACATCGTCAGTCACGTCGCCCGCGGCGAAGACGCCCTTTATGGCGGTAGACGCCGAGCCGGCTCGAACCTTGAGATAGCCCGACGTATCCATCTCCAACTGTCCCTTGAACAATTCTGAAGCCGGGGCGTGGCCAATGGCGATGAAAACGCCATCCGTGGCCACCTCTTGGGTCGCCCCGGTTTGAACATTCTTGAGCCGAACGCCGGTCACACTCATGGGATCAGTAGACCCCAACACCTCTTCAATGGCGCTATCCCAAATGACCTCGACCTTTGGGTTGGCAAATAGCCGCTCCTGCAGGATACGCTCTGCTCTAAACTCAGACTTGCGGTGAACCACTGTAACCTTGGCGGCAAAGTTGGTGAGGAAGAGGGCCTCCTCAACAGCGGTATTTCCGCCTCCGACCACGATGACGTTTTTGCCGCGATAGAAAAAACCGTCGCAGGTGGCGCAGGCTGAAACCCCAAAGCCTTGGAACCGTTGCTCGCTGTCCAGGCCCAACCATTTTGCCTGGGCACCTGTGGCGATAATCAGGGTCTCCGCCAGCCAGACTGCGCCGCTATCGCATTCCAGCCGGAAAGGCCGTTGAGACAGGTCCGCCTTCAGCACAATATCGCTGATGATTTCGGTTCCCACATGCTCGGCCTGAGCCTGCATCTGGTCCATCAGCCATGGACCTTGGATCACGTCGGCAAATCCAGGGTAATTCTCAACATCCGTCGTGATGGTGAGTTGGCCCCCAGGCTGAATGCCCTGGATCAGCACAGGATCCAGCAGGGCGCGTGCGGCATAAACCGCTGCTGTATATCCAGCGGGGCCAGATCCGATGATCAGACAGCGAGCGGTGCGTTGTGGTGTGGTCATGGCTCACATGTAGGAGAGATTCTGGTCGTACGCGATGGCGTATGCCGAGATTTAACGCGGCAAAAGCCCTATCAGCATCTGGGCGATCCTATCTGCACCGCCGCCATCTATCAGGGCCGCAGAATTGCTGCTGAGTTTCCTGCGTAGGTTGGGGTCAGCTACCAGCCGGACAAGGGTGCGCTCTAGCCGACCTTCAAACCCCTGCTCCGCCGCGTCCAAGATGATCGCCGCGTCAAGGTCTGTGAGATGAGAGACGGTTGCATGGTCCGAAGGCGAAACAGAGACCGCCATGATCGGCAGGCCGCGGGCGCAGAGCTCCCAAAACCCGGCACCGACAGCAGAGATGGCGATGTCGGCCCTTAAGACGACGCTGGGCCAAGCTTCTGGTTGCGCGTGTAATACCATTCGGGTGTCGCGGGACGCTATCTTTGTCAGGCTGCGCAGCGTCTCGAAGTTTTGCGGCAAGAGGATATCAAGGAGAGCCTCTCCAAGTTTGGGTCGCAAGCTGTCGACGATACGCATGACAAGCTCTGCTGAGGTCAGGCCTTGAAGTGAGAGAAGAACATGGCTCACCGTTCCCCTGTCGATCTGGGGCGCGCCCTCGGCATTACGGGCCTGAGGTGACACAAGCGCAAAACTTGGCCCAGACAGCAGTTCAGCCTTATCAAGGGTAAGGCCTTGATAGGTTTCTGGTATGCAGATCAGGCTCGGATTGACGACAATTCCACCGCCGATCACGCGGTCTGCATGATCATCCAGAACTACAGAAGGGCGGTCCCCGGCTAAGGCGATGTGGTCTTCGCGGCTCAGGGCGGGGTGATCTATGATAACGGCATCATAGTGAAGTTGTCCGGCCGCCTCACATAGGTTTTGGGGGTTAGTCCCTTCGGTTGTCACCCAGGTTAAAAATGGCGCGCGACCGGTCAGCAGAAGCGTCGACTGCGCCGTCGCAATCATCGCGCACGTGCCGCCGCAATCAGCGAGGGTTTTTGCCAAGACGAGGCAGCGCGTCAGGCGCTCAAGGCCATCAGTTTCCTGCGGCGCAACGACGAACAGGAACCGGGAATTGGTCTGTGACATGGCGGCTCAGATGATGATTTGAGCGTCGATGAACGTTTTGAAGATCACAAAGAAAATTTCAGGGTCATCTGGATCAAGGTTTTCGACCATTCCGGTGATACGATATCCACGGCTAACCAAAAGATCTCTCATGACGGTGTTGGACTCATTGGCCGAAACGAAGAAGCGATCATCGTCGAGGCTGGTCTCAATGTCAGAAAGTAGCGCCGAAGCAATTCCCATGCGACGCCTATTGGGCACTGTTGCAATGAGTTCCAAAAACGGGTGGCCGAAAAAATCCCCGAGGACAGTAAATGCAACCAGCCTGCCATCAAGTATGTAGACCTTGACCGTCCTACCCATTTCACCCTGGATGGCCTGACTAATATAATCGTATCTGCGCTCTTCTCGTTCCGCCAAGGGGTCGACGAGGAGGATAGCAGGCACATCGTCTAGGGTGGCAAAGCGGATATCGACGCTCATACTCATAACGCCTTGTAATTGTAGTCGATCACTAGGGTCGCAGATTCTGTCGTAGGAATCGGGTAGTTTAGGACATGCGACAGAACACCGCAGGAGTCACCCTGACTTAACGCTCAGATTTGGGCTAAGCGGTCCAACACCGCTAGGGCAGCCCTATCGGTTTCCGCCAAGGGCGGATAGCTCCAAGCGTGCAAACTTCCAGCAAAGGGCCTCGAAGCGCCAAGATCCTGAAGATCTTGGTGAAAGAGCCTGAATTTCAGGCTGCTCCCATCCATCCTGGCCACAAACACGGGTTTACCAGTTGCCGCCCCCTCTGTGGCCATATTTGCGGAATCTTCGGTGACCAGAACGGCGTCTGCGGCCCCAAGAAAGGCAAAGTAGGGGTTGTCGCCTTGGCCGTCCCAAATCACCCCTGGCAGGTGAGTGAGGCGCGCCGTCAGTATGCGCCTGGCTTCGGGTGGGGTGCGTCTGGAATAGGTCACCATGATCGATCCGCCAGACGCCAGCACAGCTGACTCAATGTCCCGCGCCAATGCGGCCGCCCGTTCGGGGGAGAGATCGTGGGCTTTCGACTTCCCCCCGATCAGGACAGCAAGCCGGGGATGCGCCAGGGGGGCAAGGGTTGAAGAGAATTTATCCAGCTCGGCAGCCAAGCGATCTGGGGTCACCCGGTGCGGCGATCCGGTGATCAGCAAGACATTGTCGCCGTGGGTGCGATCATGTTTGGGTGCAATAACCAGATCAAACGGCGAGGTTGGCATGCGAGGGTCCTGAATCTGGACCACCAAGCATTTGCCTTTTGACCACCGCCTGATGCGGATCGAAAGCGGCAGGGTTGCGCGACCTGCCGCAATCCAAACGTCGGGCCAGGGCGGACCGATGTCGCTGCCTGGCACTAGCGTTTGCTTAGGTATGGGATTGAGAAACCACGGCAGGCGACCGATCTTGCCCTTCCAGGCGATCGTTTTGACGGTAATGTCCGCCAGCTTTAGACGTGACACTGCCTCGGACAAGCCGAGGGCAGGTCCGGCATTACCGGCCCTGCCATCAGAGACAGCCCAAATGCGAAGCGGTGCTAGACCCACTCGACCTTAAGAATCTCATAGGCTTTGACGCCGCCGGGGGTGATCACTTCCACCACATCGCCGGTTTCTTTGCCAATCATGGCCCGGGCGATCGGCGAGGTGATCGACACCTTGCCCGCCTTCACGTCTGCTTCATGCTCGCCGACAATCTGGTAACGTGCGGCATCCTCGGTATCTTCGTCGACCACAGAAACTGTAGCGCCGAACTTGACCTGGGTGCCAGATAGCTTGGACACATCAATGACCTGGGCGCGAGCCATTCGGTCTTCGATGTCGGCAATCTGCCCTTCGATCCAGCCCTGGCGCTCTTTCGCTGCATGATACTCTGCATTTTCAGAGAGATCCCCATGGGCGCGCGCTTCCGAAATCGCGGCGATCACGGCAGGCCTTTCGAGTGTCTTCAAACGTTTCAAGTCGTCGTCGAGAGCTTGATAGCCCTCGGCGGTCATCGGGACTTTTTCCATGGCAGATGGGACTCGGGTTCGCCCTAGGAATACAGGTTCGGCCGTTGGACGTGAGCGGCCGGGGGGAAGAAACTAGTCGAACCAGCGGGATTATTCAAGACCACCTGTCGCAGGCCACTTAGCCGCGAAATTTGGACTTTGCCTTCGGCACCAGACAGCTTCTAGCGTCAAATCCGTATAGCGTTTCGCCAAACTCGAATACAGCCCGCTCCACCAAGGTACGGACCGCCATTTGCAGGGGTTCCATACTGCTGGCACCGCCCGACAAGTCCATGATGACGCCATTGGCGAACCCAAAGACCCCAGCCTTCAGTTCGTGGCCGACGAGCTGTTTCTGGTAAGAGACGATATCAACGACCTCCTGGGTGCGAGTATTCACCAGACGCAAGTCGATGGCGACATTGATCACATAGTTACGGGATTCAAATGTGCCCTTTGTTGACTTTACGCCCAGTCTGCCAGCGCTCAGATCAACCCCGTTGGAGCTGATATTGGAGTTGAGTTCCGTCACCCCACCGACGATGTAATAGTCAGACCCTGCGACCTGCCCCTCATAGATTTTACGGTAGTTATCCGCAGCCTTGCCAGCGAGTTCTGGGTTGTCGGACAGGGTGTGGGCTTTTGCATAGGCCAGTTCAATATCTGACACCGTCGTGTCATAGCGCTCCACAACGCGGAAGCCCGCGCGGCCCAAGGCCGTCAAGGCAAAGAGGGTAGATCCCTGACCAATTTGAGATCCAGTTTGCAGGTCATACTTGCCAGTCAGGTCGGCAATCCGCCCCACGGTAACGCTGGGAGGCGACAGGCGTCGATCCGCGGCCATTCTCAGTTGGCAATAGAGCGCATCTGAATAGCTGGAATAGTTGTCCGTCGCAGGTGCCCCACCGGTTGGCTTGGCATAGAGGCCCGTTTCAGAATTTAAGGTTGTGCAGCCTGACAGCGCCAAGAGGCCAAGGCTTGCGACCATTGCCGAGGTCTTAGCGACGCGCCACAAACCCCTTGTATAGCCAGCATTATTTTGCATTCAGGCCTCGTTTTAGGTCCGCTGGGTCATGTCGACATCTTGATCCCACCTGGGCTTAACCCCCCAGCTCTTAAAACATGGTGTCCGCTGGGCGCGCACACTGTGCCATTGTGAGACAGGCCAACGGTCTGAGCGCCCCCTAACGGTCCGCCCCCGGATGGTACTTCTGCGGTTTCACGTCAAAATCGACCCAGAGTTTTCGAAAAAGAATCGTAAAAACAATGAAATAACGGTGTTTGTAGGCTGGCATGACCTATGCAGCTGAGAGGCCTGATGGAATAGGTTTCGAGCCATTGAGGACCAAATCATGAAGTACTACGTGGCTTCCACCGTCTTTGCCGCCCTTGCCTCTGTAGCGGCGGGCTCTGCCATGGCCCTCGACGTCCCCTGCTCAACCTGCGAGCTGTTCCCCCCGATCACCAATGTCCAGACCTTCGAGCACGGCTTCGTCAAGGCTGAGGTCAACGCCCATATCGCGACTGCAGTTGGTAACGTGAAGGTTGCGGGTACCGCCGTTGGCAACAACCTTTCCATCGATGCCGGTGCCGGAACCACCGGGAAGATCGTCAATACGCAAAGCTTTGCGGGGTACGGCGACCTACTGAGCTCGACCGTCAATGTCACGGGCACCACGAGTACCGATGGCGGGTTCGGCGGTAAGTTGACCGTGGACAATACAGCCGTGGCCAACAATGCCAGCATCAAGCTCGGCGCTTGCTGCACCACCGCTCCGGCTATCGAAAACACCCAGATTCTCTCGTGGGATCCGACGGCCGTCACCAATGTTCAGCTCGCCAGTGTCACGGGCGCTACGGACATTAACACCACCGCAGTCGGCAATAATCTGAGCGTTGAAGGCCGCATTGGTTCGCTCTCCAATAATCAGACGGATAGCTGGGCTTCCATTCAGGCGATCTCCAACGTTACCCTCGGTGCCCTTGGCGCTGGTCTGACGATCGCCACCACGGCCGTTGGTAATAATGCCAGCTGGAAGCAAACCGTCCCTTGTCCAGTCATTCCCTAAAAACGACCTAGACTATTGCCCCAGTCTTAACGGGCATGTGGGCCTTTTGTCGGCGATCCTAATTGGGTCATTGACCTGAAAATCCAGAAATTGTGGTCGGGCGTAATGCACCAGCCATCCAAATGATATCTGAAGCGGACTGCTCTGAGAGCATCATGGGTCTGCTAACCTTGAGCCTTGCTTGAAGCTCCCCATTTCGTGCGATCCTCCCCGCAGAAGAGCACAGCTCTGTCTCGATTTCAGATGCCTAGCTTTGTCTCAATGCGGGATTTCGCGATGAATTTCGGGTTTAAAAGCTGTTTCATCCTGGGTTTATAAACTGTTTCAAACTGATCGAGGATGACCACATCTTCTGGTCATTTCGGGTAAAACTAGAAGAAAACATAATAAAAACAGCATCATAATGATCTAATGATGATTTGGCACGGGGTCTGCAGTTGGAGGTCATGACCGCAGAGGTCTCAACCTTGAAAGGACTTCCCCATGAAGCGTTACCTAACCGCCGCTGCCTTTGCCGCCGTTGCTTTCGCATCAGCTGGTTCCGCCTCGGCCCTTGACTGCACCACTTGTGAACTGTTTCCCCCAATCACCAACGTCCAGACCTTCGCCCACGGCTACGTCAAGTCTGAAGTGAACGCCAAAGTCGGTGTGGCAGTTGGCGACGTGAAGGTCACCGGCACCGCCGTTGGCAACAACCTGTCTATCGATGCTGGAACGGGCACCACCGGCAAGATCTCAAACACGCAAAACTTCGCAGGTTACAACGACCTGCTGATCTCGACTGTCAATGTCACCGGCACCACGAATTCCAATGGTACGCTCGGTGGTAAGCTGACGGTGGACAATACAGCCGTGGCCAACAATGCCAGCATCAAGCTCGGCGCTTGCTGCACCTCCGCCCCGGTCATTGAAAACACCCAGACGGTCTCTTGGGATCCGACGGCCACCACCAATGTCCTGCTCCCCAGCGTTACGGGCGCGTCCGCCATCAACACCACTGCAGTTGGCAACAATCTCAGCGTTGAAGGCCGCATCGCTTCGCTCACAAACCGTCAGACGGATACCTGGGCGCCGATTCAAGCCTTCTCCAACATCACCATCGGTTCTGTCGGTGCTGGTGGCCTGACGATTGCAAACACTGCAGTTGGTAACAATGCCAGCTGGAGCCTCACCCCGAAGGTCGTCACGCCGTAAGCCTAGAGGCAGGTAGCTAGGCTTCCTTTACCTCTGCAAACCCCAATCTGGCCAAGCCGGATTGGGGTACTTGCTGAAGACAACACTCGAATTTCCGAACCTCTTCGACCGGAGAAAAGTTATGCTGAGACTTGTCCCCATTGGTGTCCTTGCCCTGAGCTTTATCGGGTCGACGGCCATGGCTGCAGGCACAGGCCGCTCACTGGCTGCTCCGATCCAAGATTCGGGTTATGGAAATGCCCGCGGCAGCGTGATGGGGACCTTTGACCCGTCTACCCGGGACGCCAACAACAATCGGATCGTGAAAGATGGTCTGATCCAATCCGGAACGGGGGGCAGCCAAATCTCCACCGATGGTACGATGGGGGGGGCGGCAATGCTCCAAACCGGTGCCATTAATTCGACCAATTATGCGGTCGGCAATCTGATCAATCTTTCGATTGTCGGCTCCTGGAATACGGTTGTCTTGAACTCCGTCCAGAACAATTACGGGGCTGTCACAGCCATCACTTCCATCAACGGCACGAGTCAAGCGAGCACGGGTCAACTGAACTAGACCCGAGACACCTGGCTCCAGGCGTCTGGTCCAGGTCTCAAACATCCTGAAGCTATGGTCTCAGAGCCCGGCCTTCTCCCAGCAGGAGACGCGTCGGTCTTTTTGCGATCGGGCCCTGTCTCAAAAGAAGACACGGTAACAAGCGATTTTGGCACATAGCCTTCGCCTCTCAGGCGATTGCAAGCTTTGATTTCACAGAAAAAACCCTAAACAACTGAAAAATAATAGAAAAAAGGAGAATCTCTTCAGAGGTTGTCTCTGGCCCCAGGTTTGCATTTTCAAGAGATATCATCGCCGGCGCTCACCGCGACGGGACACTCAGTTATGGAAACGGACCTGAGATATGAACACGGTTACAACGTTCAAATCCCTGCTGAAAGCTACGGCCATCCTGGGTCTTCTGGTTGGCCCGCAGCTCGTAGCTTCAGAAGCCCAAGCTCGTGAGACTGGCAATTATGTGACGCCTATGGGCGGTGCCTTGGCGACGGACAACCTGACCGCATATTCCGGTGCCCTGTTCTGTCTGGCGGATTCCTCGCATCGTAGAGGGTGGGCTCCACCCCGCGTCGCCGTTGGTCGCATTGCCGACATGACGGGCAAGAGCAGCCTCGACGAAGGTGCAAAGGTGACCCAGGGGGCATCCCTCTTCGCCATCACCGCCCTGGGTAAGGCCGGTCTGCCGGTTGTCGAACGGTTGGACTCCTCGGTTTCCGAAATCGAGCTCAATTATGCCAAGCAGCATCTTCTCTCGGATACGCCAGAGCGGGCGGGCATCGACCCCAATAACTATCGCAAGACCATGGCGGGCCAGATCGCCGGCTCGGGCTTCTACATTGTTGGCGGCGTGACTGAGCTGAACAATAACATCAAATCTTCAGGCTTTCAGCTGGTGGGCAGCAGCCTTGCTGGCAATACGCAAAACACCTCTGGCCAGGGTCAGCTCACCAACCGCAATTACGTGCTGAACATCGGCGTTGACCTGCGGCTGGTGAATTCCTTGACCCAGGAAGTGGTGAAGTCGGTTTCCTATCAGAAGCAGATTCTGGGCTATGAAAACGAAGGTGCTCTTGGCGGTGGCAAGTCCCGTAAGCTTCTGTCCCTGACAGGCGGCGGCAGCGCGATCGAGCCCATCCAAGCCGGTGTCCGGGCCTTGATCGAGTTGGGCGTCTATCAGCTGGCCGACTATGTTTATGCCGGTGAGCGCGGCTCTGGCTGTATGGTAGACTCTAGCCAGAAGTATTCAGCCGCAGGCGACTTGAGCTCGGCCCATGCGGCCTTGGCGTCTAACGACACCCGTTCGACTGCGCCTTATTCCGGTCCGGTCTATGCGGCCCCAGAGCGCCAGTATCGCAACGCGAGTGGCCCTGAAGTCCAAGGTCCGATGAATTATCAAGGCGTGCAAGCAAATGGCGGTGCACCGATCTATCAGGCCGAGGCGGCTCCCGCGCCGCAATATCAGCCCCAGTATCAGACCCAAGCTCAAGACCCGGCCCAGTATGCACCTCAGTATGCGCCCCAATACCAAGGCCAGTCCCAGGGCCAGTATCAGGATCAACCCCCCGCGCTACCCCAAGGCCAGGACCTGCCGCGTTACCTGCGCGACTCCTGGCGGCGCTAGAGCATTTATCTTCCCGATAAATGGGAACAGGCTCTAGGTCAGAGGCGGTAGATTTGAAGGCGGCGACGAAGGCTCAGGCAACTGAGCCTTCGGTTCGTTTTCGGGGCGCGGGGTATCTAGCTCCGTTGGTGTTGTCTCAACCGGCGGTGGCGGCATTTGGGGTAAGGCGACAAGGGGTGTCGGTCCAAAGGGAATTGCTGTTACCGGGATCCGCCTTACCGCCACGCTCATCACATCTTTCCAGATTTCCGCAGGCACACTGCCGCCCGTGACCCTGCGCATGGGCTTGGCATCATCCCGGCCAACCCAGACGACCGTGGTCGCCTGGCCCGTAAAGCCAGCGAACCAAGCATCCTTGTAATCCGACGTGGTTCCGGTCTTGCCAGCCACGTCAAAGCCCTTGAGGGCCGCCTTGGTCCCTGTGCCTGACGTGATGACGGTACGAAGCATGCGGTTGAGTTGGCTGAGTGCGGGATTACCAGCTGCTGGAATTCCCGCTGTGGCTGGACGGGCATAGATGACCGCACCGGACGTTGTGCGGATCCGCAAGAGGCCATAGGCGTTCACGCGGTTTCCACCATTGGCGAAGGTCGTATAGGCCTGGGCCATTTCCAGGGGTGTTACCAGCGTGGTTCCGAGGGCCATGGCGGGATCGGTATTGATAGCCGAAACAATGCCGACCCGATGGGCCAGGGCCGCGACATTGGGTCGCCCGACCTCATCGGCCAGCTTAGCCGCGACCGTATTAATCGACTTGGCGAGCGCGATTTCCAGGGTGATCGGCCCAAGATAGCCAGCTTCATAATTGCTTGGCGTCCAGCCAGAAACCGTCACGGGCTCATCGACGACGGGATCATCAGGGCTACGGCCAGTTTCTAGGACAGTTAAGTATACGAAGGGTTTCCAGGATGACCCTGCCTGTCTGTGCGCGTCCACGGCGCGGTCAAACGGGCTTAGGGCGTAATCTGTGCCGCCGACAAATGCCCGCACAGCCCCTGAGCCGTCGAGGGTGACAACGGCAGCTTGCTGGACCCCCTGTTTGGCGTGGGCCGTGACGGACCGTCGAACCGCATCGGCTGCTTTGCCCTCCAGTCGAAGGTCAAGGGTCGTTTCGACAAGGATATCGGACTTCTGCAAGCTGATCTTCGGCCGGACTTGCGTATCGATCCAGTCGACGAAATATTGAGCTGGAGCGGTGGGCGAGGTCTTCCAGACCTTGGGCTTGTCAGCCAGGGCCGTGGTACGTTCAGCGGCGGTAATGGCACCCGTCTCGACCATGGCGTCCAGGACGAGGGCTGTGCGCTCGGCCGATTTTTCAGGCTGATCGACAGGATTGTAGCTGCTGGGCGCCTTCAGAATAGCGGCCAGCATAGCGGCTTCGCGGACGGTGAGTTTGACCGCCGGCTTGTTGAAATACCGCTGGGCGGCAGCTTCAAGCCCATAGGCACCCTCACCGAAATAGACCCGGCTGAGATAGAGGCCCAGGATCTGTTTCTTGGAATAAGTCTGCTCCAACTGCACCGCCATGACCGCTTCTTTGGCCTTGCGTTCAACGGTCTGGTTGGCATTGAGGAAGACGTTCTTCACCGTCTGTTGGGTTATGGTCGAGGCACCTTGACGCTTGCCGTCTGCAATATCAGCGACGAGGGCGCGGGCTATGCCCATGGGGTCGACCCCGCCATGCTCGTAGAACCGGCGATCCTCAATGGAGACGAAGGCCGCTGGAATATGGTTGGGCAGGCGGCTTATATCGACCGGAGGCGCGAAGCGTCCGCCGCGCACGCCGATCACCTGTCCGCTGCGGTCCAGATAGGTGATCTGGGGATCGCGCCGAATAGCTGGCAGGGGCGGAATGTCCTGAAGGCGCGGGAGTTCGGCAAGAGCGCCACTGATCGAGACAGCGACAACAAGACCAATCACAAGCATGCTCCTCTAGACTGCGTTCAGGTGACGCCGAATGAGGGCAATCTTGTGTCGTCGACCTGGCCTTAGGCCAAGATAATTATCTGTAACCTAGGTGCTTTCAGAGACGATCGCGCCTGCAAGTTCTTCGGCGTCAGGGGCTTCGTAAATGCCCTCCATGAAATCAAACATCTGGGGCGTGACGAACATGGAAAAGGTCTCGCCCTTGACCTCATTACGCGCCAGAACCCGTGCGCGACGGATATCCCTTGGGGCTGTCACGAAGTGAAACTGCAAAGGCAGGTCGCAAGCCTGGGCAATTTCCGCGACCCGGGCCCTGTCACCCTTACGGGTTAGCCCAAGGTCGAGGACCACGCTCGTCCCTGCCGCCATCACGCCTGCCGCCACGGACCAGATCTGAGTCTCGCAGCGCTCGACCCGCTCCATAACCCAGGTGAACTCAATGGGATCTGGCATGTCGGCGACGAAAAGGCGGGCCATCCAATCGTCTATGGCGAAGTGGACAGCCGGCTCCCGCCTAGCCAGACTCTGGGCATAGCTGGACTTGCCGGCTCCCGAGGGACCGAAGATCACGTGTAGGGTAGCGCTCATGGGACTGCGGCTACTTGACCGTCAGTCCTCCGTCAATAACCAGCTCGGCACCCGTGACATAACGGCTCTCGTCGCTGGCCAGCCAGAGTATGCCATTGGCGATGTCTTCCGGCATTCCCTTTACGCCCAGGGGCACAGAGTCCGCCGTCATGGCGTCGAGGGTGGCGCTGCGCGGTGCCCGGGCATTATCGCCGATCTCGCCAGTGCCGATGATGGAATCCCAGATCGGAGTCTCGATAATGCCGGGGTGAACCGAGTTGCAGCGAATGCCGTCCTTGGCATTGGCGCATTCCATGGCCACCGACTTGGTGAAGAGGCGGACAGCACCCTTGGTGGCGCAATAGCCCGCAAGGATGGCCGAGCCCTTCAGGCCAGCGATGGACGAGATGTTGATGATGCTGCCGCCGTCGCCGCTGGTGCGCATCAGGGGAATGCCGTGCTTGCAGCCCAAGAAGACGCCGTCGACATTGATGGCGGTCTGGCGCTGAAAATCAGCGAGGCTCATGTCGAGAACCGAGGCTGAAATGCCGATGCCGGCATTATTGACCAGAATGTCGAGCCGACCGTGTTTGGCCTTGATGGCGGCCATCACCTCGATCCAGGCCTGTTCTTGGGTGACGTCGTGATGCAGGTAGTCGGCCTTGCCACCCATGGCCTGGATGGCTGCGACGACGTCTGCGCCCTTGGCATCCTGCAGATCGGTGATCACGACAGTGGCACCTTCCTGCGCCAGTCGTTCCGCCGCCGCACGACCAATGCCGCTGGATCCACCTGTGACCAGGGCCACCTTGCCTTGAACTCGACCTGCCATGTGTAGTCCTCCCTTATCGGCGTTTCGTTATCTGGGAAGATCGGTAGCCGATGACGGCGAGCTTGGACAGTGGCCTATTCCACAGTCTTGAGAATCCCTTCGGCGGCAGCGAGGCGGGCGTTGATTTCGGCCAGGGTAGAAGCGGTCTCGACCTGCGCGACAGTGGCTTTCTCAGTGATGTCCCGTTAGGAGATCAGACCATGTCCATTGCGATACGAAAGTGCCGTCCATCAGACGCCAGGGCCCTTTCCCTCCTTGGTCAAGCCACCATGCTGGCCACATATGCCGAGACTGTTCCGCTGGATGATATCTTGCAGCATTGCGAAGGCCCGCACAGTGTCGCGACCTATGCCGAATGGCTTGGGCGCATGGACTATCAGATCTGGCTGGCGGAAGTGGAAGCCACCCATGCGCCCATCGGCTATGCGGTCTTGGGTCCGCCTGAGGTGACCCTCGACCTAGAGGAAACCGACATAGAGCTACGCCGCATTTATGTCCTGCAGGGCTTTCACGGCGGCGGGCTCGGTGCCCGCCTCTTATCCACTGTGGTTGAAGCCGCCCATGAAGCAGGTTTCCAAAGGCTCTTGCTCAGTGTCTATTCCCGCAATGAAAACGCCATCGGGTTCTATATCCGGCAGGGCTTCATCCAGGCAGGCACTCACAGGTTCAAGGTCGGCTCAAACGACTATGACGATTTCATAATGGCGAGGTCGCTCTAGCTGTAACTCTGCAGCGGCCGGACGTCCAAGGCCCCATTGGCCATTTCCACAATGGCCTGTGATGCTGCGAGGGCCCCGGC
>CAITHQ010000087.1 GCA_903892305.1 uncultured Alphaproteobacteria bacterium | reverse complement strand
ATGGCCAAAGAGAAATTCCAACGCAACAAGCCGCATTGCAACATCGGCACGATTGGTCACGTTGACCATGGCAAGACGACGCTGACGGCGGCGATTACGATTACGCTGGCCAAGGCCGGTGGAGCGAAGGCTATGGCCTACGCAGACATTGACGCTGCACCTGAAGAGAAGGCCCGCGGCATTACGATTAATACGGCGCACGTGGAATATGAGACGGCCAACCGTCACTATGCCCACGTCGACTGCCCTGGCCACGCTGACTATGTGAAGAACATGATCACGGGTGCTGCGCAGATGGACGGAGCGATCCTGGTGGTGAGCGCTGCTGACGGCCCTATGCCCCAGACCCGCGAGCACATTCTGCTGGCGCGTCAGGTCGGCGTGCCGGCTCTGGTTGTTTACATGAACAAGGTCGACCTGGTTGACGACAGCGAGCTGTTGGAACTGGTTGAGATGGAAGTTCGCGAACTTCTGTCTTCGTACGAGTTCCCTGGGGATGACATTCCAATCACCATGGGTTCGGCCAAGGTGGCCATTGACGGTGGCGACCCGAAGATCGGTGAGCAGTCGATCCTGGCTCTGATGGAAACCGTCGACGCCTATATCCCGCAGCCTGAGCGTCCTGTGGACCTTCCGTTCCTGATGCCTGTGGAAGATGTGTTCTCCATCTCGGGCCGCGGCACGGTTGTGACCGGCCGTATTGAGAAGGGCATTGTGAAGGTTGGCGAAGAAGTTGAGATCGTCGGCATTCGTCCTGTTCAGAAGACGGTTTGCACGGGTGTTGAAATGTTCCGCAAGCTGCTTGACCAGGGTCAGGCGGGGGACAATGTCGGTGTTCTGCTGCGTGGTACCAAGCGTGAAGACGTTGAGCGCGGTCAGGTTCTCTGCAAGCCGGGTTCGATCACCCCGCACACCAAGTTCACGGCTGAGGCCTATATTCTGACGAAGGAAGAAGGCGGTCGTCACACGCCGTTCTTCACGAACTATCGTCCTCAGTTCTACTTCCGCACCACGGACGTGACGGGGATCATCCGTCTTCGTGAAGGCGTGGAAATGATCATGCCTGGCGACAATGCGGAGCTGGACGTTGAGCTGATCACCCCGATCGCCATGGATCCGGGTCTTCGCTTCGCGATCCGCGAAGGTGGCCGCACGGTCGGCGCTGGCGTCGTCTCGAAGATCATCGAGTAGTCGCTAGACACCCCACCAAAGACCAGGCCGCCCAGGGAAACCCGGGCGGCCTTTTTCTTGGGCCAAGCACAGCGGTTGCTAATCAACATTGGCCTCCTGACCGATAGGGCCTGAACTCCCATTGAAGCCTGTCGGCGCCCTCTGCATGCGCAAGGAGGGTGACGGGAAATAATCGATCTCGCCTCTTGGCTGAGAAGCCCTGAGGGTCATAGTGCGATGTGGTTTGAAGAGAGGATGGCGTGATGGCCTCGAGAATAGTTTGGGTTTCTGGTCCTCTGCTCGCCCTGGTGCTGACCGCCTGCGCGGCATCTGAGCACTCTGAAGCACCCGTAGAGCCTAGGGTCGTCGGTGGCTGGCAGTCCCGTAGCGTCGATGCACAGGCCCAGGCGGCCGCAGACTTCGCACTTAGGGCCCTGAACCGCCCTGGGACCTCCCTAAAGAGCCTGGATAGTGTCGAGGTCCAGGTGGTGGCGGGCCTCAACTACAAGCTCGCCCTGACCCTGACCGACGGTAGCCGATGGCAGGTCGTGGTGTATCGCGACCTACAGTCAAATTTCAGCCTGACGTCAGCAAGCCAACGCCCTTAATGGGCCGGGCAGGGGATTAGGCGTCTGGAGCCCTTGACGGCTCCGAGTCGCACACGTATAGACGCGCCTCTTGTTGGACCGGCTGTGCATTCCACACTGATTTGGAGTGCAGACGCGGCCCGCAAAACGCCTCGCTTTCCAAAGAGATCGAGGAGCACATTGAGACCCACACGGCTTCGTCGGATGGGTCTTACGTCGTTTTAGCGGACTTTCGCGTACGGGTGCCCCTTTCGAAAGGGGGCGCACGGGTTGGTCTTTGAAATGGTCAAAGTCACGCGGACGGTTCGACGTCTGTAGGGGAAACTGAAGAGCGATATGGATCGTCAGAACATCCGCATCCGGCTCAAAGCCTTCGATCACCGCGTGCTGGATCATTCCACACGCGAGATCGTAAACACGGCTAAGCGTACCGGCGCGACAGTGCGGGGGCCTATCCCCCTGCCAACGCACATCAACAAATTCACCGTCAACCGCTCACCGCACATCGATAAGAAGTCGCGTGAGCAGTTCGAAATCCGCACGCACAAGCGCGTGCTCGATATCGTCGATCCCACCCCGCAGACTGTAGACGCGCTCATGAAGCTCGACCTGTCCGCTGGTGTGGACGTCGAGATTAAGCTGTAGGGGATCGGTCGATGCGTACCGGCTTGATCGCCAAGAAAATGGGCATGGCGCGCTTCTTTGATGAAGCGGGAACCCATGTGCCGGTGACCGTCCTCAGCCTCGAAGGCTGTTCGGTCACCGCGCAGCGGACCCATGAAAAAGACGGCTATGTCGCCCTCCAGCTCGGAGCCGGCGCCAGAAAGGCCAAGAACACCACCAAGGCTCTGCGTGGACATTTCGCAAAGGCCGAGGTTGAACCCAAGCAAGAGCTCGCTGAATTCCGCGTGTCTCCGGAAAATCTGATCGACGTCGGTGCTGAGCTGACGGCGGACCACTTCCTGGCCGGCCAAAAGGTCGACGTCACCGGGACGACGGTTGGTAAGGGTTTTGCCGGTGCTATGAAGCGCTGGAACTTCGGTGGCATGCGCGCCACCCACGGCGTGTCTGTCTCCCACCGGGCTCACGGTTCGACCGGTCAGCGTCAGGATCCAGGTAAGACCTTCAAGGGCAAGAAGATGGCTGGCCACCTTGGTCAGGAAACCGTCACCACCCTGAACGTCACCATCTGGCGCATCGACGCTGAGCGTGGCCTGATCCTCGTAAAGGGTGCCGTGCCCGGTACCGAAGGGTCCTATGTGAAGATCCGTGACGCCGTGAAGGTTAAGGCTCCTGCCGACCTTCCGATGCCAGGTGCCTTCCGTAAGGCGGGCCAAGCTGCTGCGGCTCCCGCCGTTGCGGAAGAAGCTCCGGCTGAAGCGCCGCAAGCCGAGGGTCAAGAATAATGAAACTCGACGTGATCAAACTCGACGGCGAAAAGGGCGGTTCGATTGAATTGTCCGACGCCATCTTCGGCATCGAAGATATCCGCGGTGATATTTTGCAGCGTGTGGTGACTTGGCAGCTGGCCAAGCGTCGCGCGGGTACGCACAAGATTCAGGTTCGTAACGAGGTCTCTCGGACGAGCAAGAAGATGTACAAGCAGAAGGGCACTGGCGGCGCTCGTCACGGATCCCGCCGTGCAGCGCAGTTCGTGGGTGGTGCTAAGGCGCACGGCCCCGTCGTTCGCAGCCACGCCTTCGACCTGCCAAAGAAGATCCGGGCCATGGCTCTTCGCCATGCCCTGTCTTCCAAGGCTAAGGCAGGCTCTCTCGTCATCGTTGACAGCCTCGCGCTGAAAGAAGCTAAGACTGCCGGCCTGCGCGAGCAGCTGGGCAAGATTGGCCTCTTCAATGCTCTGGTCATTGGTGGCGCTGAAGTCGATACCAACTTCAAGCTGGCGGCCCGCAACATTCCGAACGTGGATGTTCTGCCCAACGCCGGTCTCAACGTCTATGACGTGCTGCGTCGCCAAACCCTCGTCCTGACGAAGGACGCAGTTGAAGCGATCAATGCGCGCTTTGCAGAGAAGGAAGCCGCCTAATGGCCAATCCCTCCGCCCGTCATTATGACACCGTCCTTGCGCCAGTGATCACGGAAAAGGCCACTCTGCTTTCCGAGCAGAACAAGGTCGTCTTCCGGGTCGCCATGGATGCAACCAAGGACGAAATCTCCGCCGCCGTCGAAACCCTGTTCAAGGTCTCTGTCACCAAGGTCAACACCTTGGTTGTCAAGGGCAAGACCAAGCGTTTCCGCGGCCGTCCGGGCCGTCGCTCGGATGTCAAAAAGGCTGTCGTGACCCTGGCTGAAGGCCAGTCGATCGACATCACCACGGGGCTCTAATCCGATGGCTCTGAAGCAGTTTAATCCGACGTCTCCGGGTCGCCGTACCTTGGTGCTGATCGACCGGTCCGAGCTCCATAAGGGCCGTCCGGAAAAGTCACTCGTCGAAGGCCTGACCAAGTCGGGCGGTCGTGGCGGCGGTGGGCGTATTGCCGTTCGCTTCCGTGGCGGTGGACACAAGCGTCTTTACCGCTTGGTCGATTTCAAGCGCCGTAAGCTTGATGTGGTCGGTATTGTTCAGCGCATTGAATACGATCCGAACCGGACCGCTTTCATTGCCTTGATCCAATATGCGGATGGGGAGCTTGCCTATATTCTGGCACCTCAGCGTCTCAAGACTGGCGATCAAGTCATCGCTGCTGAGCGCGCTGATGTGAAACCTGGCAATGCCATGCCCCTGCGCAGCATGCCGATCGGCACCATCATCCACAATGTCGAGCTGAAGCCCCTCAAGGGTGGTCAGATCGCTCGTTCGGCTGGTGCCTACGCCCAGCTGGTCGGTCGTGATGCTGGCTATGCGCAGATCCGCCTGAACTCTGGCGAGCTTCGCATGGTCCAGGATGGCTGTATTGCGACGGTCGGCGCAGTCTCTAATCAGGACCACATGAACGAAGTGCTCGGCAAGGCCGGCCGCGCTCGTCACAAGGGCCGTCGTCCGCACGTTCGCGGCGTGGCCATGAACCCGGTCGACCACCCGCACGGCGGCGGCGAAGGCCGCACCTCCGGCGGTCGCCACCCGGTCACCCCGTGGGGCAAGCCGACCAAGGGTTCGAAGACCCGCACTAACAAGGCGACGGATAAGTATATCATCCGCTCGCGTCATGCTCGGAAGGCTCGCTAAGCCATGACCCGTTCAGTTTGGAAAGGTCCGTTTGTCGACGGATACCTACTCAAGAAGGCCGATGCCGCTCAGGGCTCTGGCCGCAAGGATGTGATCAAGACTTGGTCGCGCCGCTCTACCATCATGCCGCAATTCGTCGGTCTGACCTTCGGTGTTCACAACGGCCAGAAGCACGTTCCCGTGCTGGTCAGTGAAGACATGGTCGGCATGAAGCTCGGTGAGTTCGCTCCGACCCGGTACTTCCCCGGTCACGCCGCCGATAAGAAGGCGAAGAGAAAGTAGCCATGGCCAAGCAAGTACAAGCGCGTCGGCTCAAGCCGACCGAAGCGATGGCGAAGGTGACCGCGGTGCGCATTAGCGCCCGGAAGCTTAACCTGGTCGCTCAGTCGATCCGCGGCCTCAAGGTTCAGCGGGCCCTGAACGAGCTCGAATTCAGCCATAAGCGTATCGCTAGCGACGTCCGTAAGGCGTTGTATTCGGCGATTTCAAACGCTGAGAACAACCACAATCTCGACATCGACTCCCTGGTCGTTGCCGAAGCTTATGTGGGCAAGAACCTGATTATGAAGCGTTTCTCGGCCCGAGCTCGCGGCCGTGCTTCCCGCATCGAAAAGCCGTTCAGCGAGATCACCATCGTGGTCCGCGAATTGGGTGAGGCCGCCTAATGGGTCAAAAAGTTAATCCAGTCGGGCTTCGCCTCGGCATCAACCGTACCTGGGACAGCCGTTGGTTCGCCGACGGGGCCGAGTATGGCAAGTTGCTTCACGAAGATATCGCCATTCGTAAGAACCTGAAGAAGCGTCTCTATCAGGCTGGCGTCTCGCGCATCATCATTGAGCGCCCCCACAAGAAGTGCCGCATCACCATCTATGCCGCCCGTCCAGGCGTGGTCATCGGCAAGAAGGGCGCAGACATCGAAAAGCTGCGCAAGGACATCGCTGCTATGACGGATGGCGAGGTTCACCTGAACATCGTCGAAATCCGCAAGCCGGAAGCCGATGCTCAACTGGTTGCGGAAAACATTGCGCAACAGCTCGAGCGCCGTATCGCTTTCCGTCGCGCCATGAAGCGGTCGCTGCAAAGTGCTATGCGGATTGGTGCCAAGGGCATGCGTATTGAAGTTTCGGGTCGCCTCGGCGGCGCGGAAATTGCCCGGGCAGAATCCTATCACGAGGGCCGCGTCCCTCGTCACACACTGCGGGCCGACATCGACTATGGCTTCACTGAAGCCAAGACGACCTACGGCATTATTGGTGTGAAGGTTTGGGTGTTTAAGGGCGAAGTCCTTGAGCACGATCCCATGGCCCTCGACAAGCGTCTCGCAACTGAATCCGGCCCGGCCGGTGAGGGTGGTGGACGTGAGCGCGGCGATCGTCCTGATCGCGGCCCGCGTCGTGACCGTCGCGAACAAGCTGGAGCGTAAGGTCTAACCATGCTTTCGCCGAAGAAAACCAAGTACCGTAAGCAGTTCAAGGGCAAGATCCATGGGGTCGCCAAGAGCGGCTTCACCCTGAACTTCGGGTCCTACGGGCTGAAGTCCGTTGAGCCTGAGCGGATCACCGCGCGGCAGATCGAAGCGGCTCGCCGCGCGATCACCCGCCAGATGAAGCGTCAGGGCCGGGTCTGGATCCGAATTTTCCCGGACCTTCCTGTGACCGACAAGCCAGCCGAAGTCCGGATGGGTAAGGGTAAGGGCGCTGTAGAATATTGGGCCGCTCGGGTTCACCCCGGCCGGATCATGTTCGAAATCGACGGCGTGCCAGATGATGTGGCCCGCGAAGCTCTGCGCCTCGGCGCGGCAAAGCTTCCGGTGAAGACCCGCATTGTCGCGCGCATCGACGCAGCTGCGGAGCACGCGTGATGAAGATTGATGACATCCGGGGCATGACGCCCGATCAATTGGCCGAAAGCCTGCTGAACCTGAAGAAAGAGCAGTTCAACCTGCGCTTCCAAGGGGCAACGGGCCAGGTGGAGAAGACCCACCGCGTAAGTGAAGTCCGCAAGGACATTGCGCGGATCAAGACCGTCCTGCGCGCTAAGCAGGCTACGGCTTAAGGAGACCGACGAAATGCCGAAAAGAATTCTCGAAGGCCTCGTCGTCTCCGATAAGGGCGACAAGACCATTATTGTGAAGGTGGAACGTACCTTCCTGCATCCGGTGCTGAAGAAGACCGTTCGTCGGTCGAAGAAGTACCATGCCCATGACGAAGGCAATGCTTTCAAGGCCGGCGAGTTCGCTCGCATTGTTGAGTGTGCGCCGAAGTCGAAAACCAAAACCTGGGAAGTCCTGCCTAAGGGCGACTCCCAACAGCCGTCATAAGGGAGGTCCGATCCAATGATCCAGATGCAGACCAACCTTGAAGTGGCCGACAATTCCGGCGCACGCCGCGTTATGTGCATCAAGGTGCTGGGCGGGGCAGGGCGTCGTTACGCCGGCGTTGGCGACAAGATCGTCGTCTCCGTCAAGGAAGCCATTCCGCGTGGACGGGTGAAGAAGGGCGACGTCCTTCAGGCTATCGTCGTGCGTACGTCTTCGGCGATTAAGCGTAAAGACGGATCGGTCATCCGGTTCGACAAGAACGCCGCCGTCATTGTGAACAAGCAGAGCGAGCCGATCGGCACGCGGATCTTTGGCCCGGTTCCTCGCGAACTGCGCGCCAAGAACCATATGAAGATCATCTCCCTCGCCCCCGAGGTGCTGTAATGGCTGCAAAGATCAAAAAAGGGGACCGTGTTGTGGTCCTGGCCGGCAAGGACAAGGGCCGTCAAGGCAATGTCCTGAGGGTTCTGCCTAAGGAAAGCCGCGTGCTTGTGGAAGGCCTGAACATTGCTCAGCGCCATACCAAGCCGTCACAGGGCGATCCGCAAGGTGGTATTAAGAACAAGGAAGCCCCTCTTCACGTTTCCAACGTGGCTTTGGTGGATTCCAACGGCAAGCCGACCCGCGTCGGTTTCCGGGTCGAGGGCGACAAGAAGGTTCGGGTCGCCAAGACGACCGGCGAGGTGATCAATGGCTGAGCAAGCTTATGAGCCGAGACTGAAGACCGAGTATCGTCAGCGCATCCGCGCGACGATGAAGGAACAGTTCGGCTACACCAACGAAATGCAAATCCCCAAGCTGGACAAGATCGTCCTGAATATGGGGATTGGTGAGGCAGTGTCTGACTCCAAGAAGGTCAATTCGGCGATTGCCGACCTGACCAGAATCGCGGGTCAAAAGCCAATGCCCACCAAGGCTCGTAACTCCATCGCTGGCTTTAAGCTGCGCGAAGGCATGACTGTCGGTGCGAAGGTGACCCTTCGTGCGGATCGCATGTATGAATTCCTGGACCGTCTCATCACCATCGCTTTGCCGCGGGTGAAGGACTTCCGGGGCCTGAAGCCCACTTCGTTCGACGGTCGTGGCAACTACGCCATGGGTCTGAAGGAGCACATCGTGTTCCCTGAGATCAACTACGACCAAATCGACCAAATGTGGGGCATGGATATCATCGTTGCCACGACTGCGAAGACCGATGACGAAGCGCGTGCGCTTCTCAAGGAATTCCAGTTCCCGTTCAACGCTTAGGGACGGGAAGGAAAGAGCAAATGGCCAAGAAGAGCGCCGTCAACCGTAACGAGATGGTCAAGACCCTCGTCAAGAAGTTCGCCAGCAAGCGCGATGCGCTGAAGGCGATCGCCAACAACGAGAGCCTGCCCCTCGAAGAGCGTTTCGAAGCCCGGCTTAAACTCGCCGAGCTGCCGCGCAACTCGTCCAAGACCCGCATTCGCAATCGCTGCGATGTGACCGGACGTCCGCGCGCTTATTACCGCAAGCTGAGGATGAGCCGGATCGCCCTGCGCGAACTTGGCTCGCACGGGTTGATCCCCGGCCTCGTCAAGTCGAGCTGGTGAGGAGGGTCCCATGGTGAACGACCCCGTTGGCGATATGATCGCCCGTATGAAGAACGCCGCGACCCGCGGTCGTTCGAAGGTTTCGACCCCCGCTTCGAAAATGCGTGCGCGCGTTCTCGATGTGTTGGCCGAAGAAGGTTACATCCGCGGCTATCAGCTGGTTGAAAAGCCAGGTGCGTTTCCGGAATTTGAAATCGAGCTCAAATACTTTGACGGCCAGCCCGTCATCGTCGAGATCAAGCGCGTTTCGAAGCCTGGCCGTCGCGTCTATTCGTCGATCGCAGATCTGAAGCCTATCAAGAATGGCCTCGGCATCTCGGTCCTTTCGACGCCCAAGGGCGTGATGTCCGACACTGCGGCTCGTGAAGCCAATGTGGGCGGCGAAGTACTATTGCGGGTCTACTAAGATGTCGCGGATCGGAAAAAAGGCTGTGCCGGTTCCGGCAGGCGTGACCGTCACAATCGACGGGCAGACTGTTGCTGTGAAGGGCCCTAAGGGGAACCTTTCCTGGACTGTCGCCGAAGAAATTGAGGTCAAGCAGGACGGTGGGGAACTGACCCTGTCTAAGCGCGTCGAGTCTACCCGGGCTCAGGCTATGTGGGGGCTCTCTCGTACCCTGATCGCCAATATGGTGATCGGCGTCACCTCCGGGTTTGAAGAAACCCTGGAACTGGTCGGCGTTGGTTATCGTGCGGCGATGAAGGGCGTGGATCTGTCGCTGCAACTCGGCTTCAGCCACGATGTTGATCTTCCGCCTCCGGCGGGGATTTCCTTTGCGGTCCCGAAGCAGACTGAAATCAAGATCAGCGGCATCGACAAGCAAGCCGTCGGTGAAATCGCGTCCCGTATCCGTCGCATCCGTCCCCCTGAACCCTACAAGGGTAAGGGCGTGCGTTATGCCGGCGAGAAGGTTCGCCGCAAGGAAGGCAAGAAGAAGTAGGTCATGGCTATTTCTCACAGAGATTCAGCGAAGCGGCGCGCCGAGCGCACCCGTATTCGCCTCCGTTCCCTGGCTAATGGGCGTCCGCGCCTGTCGGTTTTCCGTTCGTCGAAGAACATCTACGCCCAGATCATTGATGATAAGGCGGGTGTGACCTTGGCTGCGGCGTCTTCCCTCGAAGGTGAAGGCAAGACCAAGGGCTCGGATAAAGACGCTGCTGCTCGTGTTGGCGCGCTAGTCGCTCAACGCGCGATGGAAAAAGGCGTCAAGGACGTCGTATTCGATCGTGGCGGCTATATGTATCACGGCCGGGTGAAAGCCCTTGCCGACGCCGCGCGCGAAGCCGGCTTGAACTTCTAGGGGTAAGCTGATGGCTCGTGGAAACGAACAACGCGGCGAAGGCGGTCCTCGCAGGGGTCGCGATCGGAACGCTCCGACGGAAGAGCGCGCTGAGTCTGACATCGTCGAAAAACTGGTGCACATCAATCGTGTTGCCGCCACCGTGAAGGGGGGCCGTAGGTTCTCTTTCGCCGCTCTGATGGTCGTAGGCGATCAAAAGGGCCGGGTTGGCTTTGGTCATGGCAAGGCGCGGGAGGTTCCCGAGGCCATTCGCAAGGCGACGGAAGAAGCCAAGAAGTCCATGATCCGCGTGCCGCTTCGCGAGAGCCGCACCCTGCATCACGACGGCAATGGCCGTTGGGGTGCGGGTAAGGTCATGGTTCGCTCGGCACCTCCTGGTACAGGCGTTATCGCCGGCGGCCCCATGCGTGCGGTGCTCGAAACCCTCGGCGTTCAGGACGTTGTGGGCAAGTCGGTTGGGTCTTCCAACCCCTACAACATGGTGCGCGCGACCTTCCAGGCGCTGAAGGCTCAGTCTTCGCCCCGTCAGGTCGCCAACAAGCGCGGCAAGAAGGTTTCGGATGTGCTCGGCCGTCGCGCCGATGGCGCGGCCGTGGCTGCCGCTGACGGAGAATAGTCCATGGCTCAAGTCACTGTTCGCCAAACTGGCAGTCCGATCCGTCGGAAAAAGGACCAACGGGCCACCCTGGTGGGCCTGGGCCTGAACCGCATTGGTCGGACCTCGATCCTGGAGGATACCCCTTCGGTTCGCGGCATGATCGCCAAGGTTCACCACCTGGTCGAAGTCGTAAGCTAAGCATCTAGCCGCCTCTTCGGGGGCGGTTTCCATTCAGCCGAGTCGGCTCTAGCCGGCGATTTATCTCCAAGGAGAGGCGTCTATGACCAAGCTCAATGAGCTTTCCCCCCGTGAGGGTTCCACCAAGAACCGTATGCGCGTGGGCCGTGGCCCGGGTTCTGGCAAGGGCAAGACCGCCGGTCGCGGCGTCAAGGGCCAAAAGGCCCGCTCCGGTGTCGCTATAGCAGGTTTTGAAGGCGGCCAGATGCCCCTTCACATGCGTATGCCTAAGCGTGGTTTCAACAATCCTGATGCGCTGAAGTTCGCCGAAGTGAACCTATGGCGCCTAGAGCAAGCCATTTCTGCCGGTAAGCTGGATGCAAAGGCCCCGATAAACGCTGCTGTTCTGATCGCTAGCGGCATAGTTCGTCGTGAACTCGATGGTGTTCGCCTGCTTGCTAAGGGCGAACTGACCTCCAAGCTCAACATTACGGTCTATGGCGCTTCAGCTGCAGCCGTCGCCGCCGTCGAAAAGGCCGGGGGTAGCGTTACCCTGACCGCGCCGGTGGAAAGCGACGCCCCGAAGGGCAAGCTGCAAAAGAAGGTTAAGGCCTAAATCCGCAGTTCGCCATTTGGTTTGGGCCTAAGCCTTTGGGTCGGCCTGAATCTGTGGCGTATTCGGATTATTGGGTTCGTTGGCTGGATGACAGACGGCGACAGACCCCTTATGTACGATCTGATCAATCCGTGAGGTTCTAAATGGCTTCGGCCGCCGAACAGCTCGCCGCCAATATGAACTTCGGCTCCTTTCAGAAGGCGACGGAGCTTCATAATCGGATCTACTTCACCTTGTTGGCCCTGGTGGTCTACCGGCTTGGTACCTATTTGCCGATCCCGGGGATCGACACCGTTGCCTTTGCTCAGGCCTTCGAAAGCCAATCCAAAGGCATTCTGGGCATGTTCAACATGTTCTCTGGCGGCGCTGTTCAGCGCATGGCCATATTCTCTCTAAACGTCAGCCCCTACATCTCAGCCTCGATCATCGTCCAACTGCTGGGCACGGTGTATCCGCCATGGGAAAAGATGCGCAAGGAAGGCGGGGAGGCCGGTCGCAAGACCATGAACCAGTATACCCGTTATCTGACGGTTGTTCTGGCCCTGCTGCAGTCCTTCGCCATTGCCTCGGGTTTGCAGGCAAGCCCTGGCCTGGTTATCAATCCTGGCCCCTTCTTTATTATCTCTACCGTCGTCACTCTGACAGGCGGCACACTCTTCCTGATGTGGTTGGGTGAGCAGATCACCAGCCGCGGCGTTGGCAATGGTGTGTCATTGCTGATTTTCGCAGGGATTGTCGCCAACCTGCCTACCGGCATTATTCAGCTTTTGACCGTCATGCAGACCGGACAGATGTCTGCGGTGGGCGGTGTGGCGATATTGGGCGTGGCCATTGGGGCCATCCTGGCCATCGTGTTCATGGAACGGTCTCAGCGTCGACTGTTGGTTCAGTATCCCAAGCGCCAGCAGGGAAACCGAATGTTTGGCGGTGACACCTCCTTTATGCCCTTGAAGGTCAATACCTCTGGGGTCATTCCGCCGATCTTCGCCTCTTCCCTGCTACTGCTCCCGGCGACCGCCATGAGCTTTTTGGCGAATGCGAACCTGCCGAGTCAACTCCAATGGCTGCCTGTGGCTGTGGGACAGCTCCAGCACGGCCAGCCCCTCTTCATGGTGCTGTATGGCTTGCTGATCGTCTTCTTCTGCTTCTTCTACACCTCTGTGGTCTTCAACCCAGAGGACACGGCCGAGAACCTTCGCAAGTACGGCGGCTTCCTGCCGGGAATCCGGCCAGGAAAGCGGACGGCAGAGTATTTGGACTATGTCCTAACCCGGCTTACCGTTGTGGGAGCTGCCTATATTGCCATTGTCTGTCTCGTGCCCGAGATCCTGATCTCCGCCTATCATGCGCCATTCTATCTCGGCGGCACATCGATCCTGATTGTGGTCAGTGTGACCATGGATACAGTCACTCAAATTCAATCCCATCTTTTGGCCCACCAATATGAGGGGCTTATCAAGAAGTCTAAACTACGGGGCGGGCGCGGGCGTTAGACCTGTGGCTATATAATTTCGCCGCCCACGGGGGTGGGTTCGGCGGGGAGGGGACATTTAAGCGATGAATTTGATCCTGTTTGGACCACCCGGCGCAGGCAAGGGCACGCAAGCCAAACGCCTCGTTGAAGACCGGAAGATGGTCCAACTCTCCACGGGTGACATGTTGCGCGCGGCAATTGCCTCGGGCTCCGAACTCGGCAAGCGCGTAGAAGGCGTTATGCAGCGGGGAGAACTGGTAACAGACGAAATCGTCATCGCCCTGATCGAGGATCGCCTGCCTGAGACCGAAGCGGCTGGGGGGGCCATATTTGATGGCTTTCCCCGGACACTGGCCCAGGCCCAGGCGCTTGATGCCATGCTGGCCAAACGTAACCGGCCAATCAACCTGGTCATTCGACTTAAGGTCGACGACGAGGCACTTATGACGCGGATCGCCGGTCGATTCGCTGAGTCAGGTCGCCCTGACGACAATCCCGACAGCTTCAAGGTCCGCCTTGCCGCCTATAACGACCAGACAGCGCCATTGCTGCCTTACTATTTGGACCAGAAAAAGCTTGTGGAAGTTGATGGCATGGGGGCGGTGGAAGCCGTTGCTGCTGCAATTGAAGCCGCTTTGAAAGGCTCAAAGACCTAGACCCACGGAATCGCCCAAGGGCTGGATGCGAATTCCTTCATTTCTGCTAAAGAGCGGCATTGACGGAAACGCAACTATCCCTATAACGGGCCGCTTCCGCGAAAAGCGCGAGGGACGTGCTGGCTAAATTCTTAGCTAGGGCGTTGTTCGCGCATCTCTGCGTGACCAGGAGAATACCAGACGTGGCCCGTATCGCCGGCGTAAACATCCCGACTAACAAGCGCGTCGTCATCGCGCTGCAGTACATCCATGGCATCGGTCAGGCTAAGGCCGCCGAGATTGTCAGCAAGGTTGGAATTGAGGCGGCTCGCCGCGTCAACCAACTCACTGACGCCGAGGTGCTGCAAATCCGTGAAACCATCGACCGTGACTACACGGTGGAAGGCGATCTCCGTCGCGAGACGGCAGTCAGCATCAAGCGTTTGATGGATCTGGCCTGCTATCGCGGCCTGCGTCACCGTAAGGGCCTTCCGGTCCGTGGTCAGCGCACCCATACAAACGCTCGGACTCGCAAGGGCCCAGCCAAGCCGATCGCCGGCAAGAAAAAGTAAGAGAGCTCAGCGATGGCCAAAGAACCAGCGCGCGTCAAAAGGCGCGAACGCAAAAATATCACTTCGGGCGTGGCGCATGTGAATGCCTCGTTCAACAATACCATGATCACCATCACCGATGCTCAGGGCAACACGATCTCGTGGTCCTCTGCTGGTATGATGGGTTTCAAGGGTTCTCGGAAGTCGACTCCTTACGCCGCCCAGATGGCAGCGGAAGATGCAGGCCGTAAGGCTGCTGAGCACGGCGTCAAGACTCTTGAGGTCAATGTTTCAGGTCCGGGTTCGGGCCGTGAATCGGCGCTGCGTGCTCTGCAGGCTGTGGGAATGACCATCACGACCATTCGGGACGTGACACCCATTCCGCACAATGGCTGCCGTCCGCCAAAGCGCCGGCGCGTCTAGAGTACGTAAGCACTGTAATACTCCCACGCCGGACCGCGTATGTCGCGTCCGGCGATCCTGCGTTCGAGGGACACCTATCCGTGATCGAGAGAAACTGGAACGAGCTTACCCGTCCCGAAAAGCCGCTCATTGAGCTTGGCGCAGACGCGAACCGCAAGGCTCGTCTGATTGCTGAACCTCTGGAGCGCGGCTTTGGCGTGACCCTAGGCAATAGCCTGCGTCGCGTTTTGCTGTCTTCCCTGCAAGGTGCCGCTGTTACGGCCGTGCAGATTGATGGTGCGGTCCACGAGTTCTCCTCGCTTGAGGGCGTCCGTGAAGACGTCGTCGACATCGTATTGAACATTAAGCAGTTGGCGCTTCGGATGCACTCCGAGGGCCCTCGTCGCATGACTTTGCGCGCTACGGGCCCAGGCCCTGTGACCGCCGGTCAAATCGATACAGGGTCTGAGATTGAAGTCCTGAACCCAGACCACGTGCTTTGCACCCTGGATGACGGGGCCACAGTGCGCATGGAATTCACGGTTCAGAACGGCAAGGGCTATGTGCCTTCCGAGCAGAACCGTCCGGAAGATGCACCCATCGGCCTGATCGCCGTGGACAGTCTCTATTCTCCGGTCAAGCGCGTGGCCTATCGTGTTGAGCCTACCCGTCAGGGCCAGAGCCTCGATTACGACAAGCTGGTCATGGATATCGAAACCAACGGCGCGATCTCGCCGGTGGACGCGGTGGCCTACGCTGCCCGTATCCTTCAAGACCAACTACAAATCTTCATCACCTTCGAAGAGCCCAAGAAGAAGGTGGAAGGCGAGTCCAAGCCTGAACTGCCCTTCAACCCGGCGCTCCTGAAGAAGGTCGACGAGTTGGAACTGTCGGTCCGTTCGGCCAACTGCCTAAAGAACGACAATATCGTCTATATCGGCGATCTGATCCAAAAGACCGAAGCCGAGATGCTCCGCACCCCGAACTTCGGACGCAAGTCCCTGAACGAGATCAAAGAAGTGCTAGCTGGCATGAACCTGCATCTTGGCATGGACGTGCCCAACTGGCCGCCCGAGAATATCGAAGAGCTGGCCAAGAAGTTCGAAGACCAGATGTAATCCCTGCGGCGCGTCGCGAGACGCCCCGCCTGTTAGGAGAGACTTCCCATGCGCCACGGTTCCGCGCACCGTAAATTGGGCCGCACCACGGCTCACCGGACGGCCATGTTCGCCAATATGGCGGCCAGCCTGATCAAGCACGAGCAGATCGTGACGACCTTGCCTAAGGCCAAGGAATTGCGTCCGGTCGTCGAAAAGCTTGTGACCCTTGCTAAGCGTGGCAGCTTGCATGCCCGCCGCCAGGCGATCAGCCAGGTTCGTGATGTTGAGCAGGTCGGCAAGCTCTTCGCCACCTTGGGCCCGCGCTACAAGGATCGTTTGGGTGGATACACCCGCGTTCTGAAGGCCGGCTTCCGCCACGGTGACAATGCTGCCATGGCCGTGATCGAGTTCGTTGATCGTGATCCTTCGGAAAAGGGCAAGGACTCAGGTCCGGTCCAGGTTTCGAGCTTCGGCGACGAATAAGTCGAGATCGTCTTTAGAGACACAAGTTCAAGACCCCGGATGGCAACATCCGGGGTTTTTGCGTTTGAGACGTAGGCAGGCGTCATAAATTCCGGTTAGGAATTGGCATGCGCAAAATCCTAATTCTGATCGCCTCCTGCTTCGCCTTCGCGACCAGTTCCGCCCTGGCTAGGCCCCTGACCGTCCTGATCTCGATCGACGGGTTCCGGGCGGACTATCTCGGACGCGGCGTGACCCCGACCATGTCTGCCATGGCGGCAGGCGGGGCCTCGGCGGCCATGCGGCCTTCCTTCCCGTCCAAGACCTTCCCTAATCACTATGCCCTGATCACCGGTCTGCGGCCGGACCGTAACGGCATTGTCGATAATAATATGGAAGACCCTGCTATTCCCGGCGTCTCGTTCCGGATGTCAAACCACGATGCCGTCGTTGATCGTCGTTGGTGGGACCAGGGCGAGCCACTTTGGGTGACCGCTGAAAAGGCAGGTATTCGTTCTGCGACCATGTTCTGGCCTGGATCCGAAGCGGCAGTGCATGGGGTGAGGCCCAGTCTGTGGTTGCCCTTTGACCAGTCCAAAAGCGCTGAGTCTCGGGTGGATCAGGTGCTAGCTTGGGCAGATCTGCCTTCGGAGCAGAGACCACAGTTCATCACCCTCTATTTCGATGATGTGGACACCATGGGCCATACCTATGGCCCGGAGTCTGCCGAGGTCAATGCAGCCGCCACACGGGTGGATGCCGCGATCGGGAGGCTGGAGGCCGGGCTCAAGGCCCGTAACCTCGAGGCCAATATCGTCGTGGTTGCCGACCACGGCATGGCGGCCGTTTCAGAGGATCGCGAACTCTTTATTGAAGACCATGTTCCGGCCGGAACCTTCCGCACCCTTGCCACCGGCGCTTTCATGACCCTTGTCCCGCTGCCGGGCCAGGAAGCGGTTGTGGATAAGGCCCTGGTCGGGTCGCACGATCATCTGACCTGCTGGCGCAGGGGCCAGTTTCCAGCTCGGTTCCATTATGGCCAAAACCCGCGGGTGGCCCCGATCTTCTGCCTGCCGCAAACGGGATGGACGGTTTACAGTCGCGCCCGCAAGCCGAACTACCTGGAGAAGGGGACCCACGGTTTTGATCCGGCCGCTCCAGAAATGGCAGCCGTTTTCGTGGCGAGTGGCCCGGCCTTCAAGGCTGGTGTCCGCCTTGCGACCTTTGACAATGTGGATGTTTATCCCCTGGTCGCGCGACTGGCCGGGATCGTGGCCCAGCCAAGCGACGGGAGCTTGGCACCCGTGCGTCCAGCCCTGAAACCCAAGGGCCGGTAAAGAGTCTGCCTCTTCATCAGGTTCAATGACGGGGTTTGGCCAAGGCTCCCCCCCTGTTGTAAGGAAACGCCATGACCCAGACCCAGGAAACCGGACGCCGCAGGACGGCTGCCTTTGGATTCATCTTCGCGTGTGCGCTGATGAATTCAATTTCGTTTGGGATCATGATCCCAGTTCTGCCGCAATTGATGAAGCATTTCTCGGGCGGCGATACCGCGACAGCCTCCCAGTGGAACGCCTTGTTCGGGTCGGTCTGGGGACTGATGCAACTGTTCTGCGGCCCGATCCTGGGCATGCTGTCGGACCGGATCGGGCGCAGACCCGTCCTGCTGATCTCCTTCTTTGGTCTCGCCATTGATTTCCTGTTCATGGCCTTTGCCCCGAGCTTGGCCTGGCTGTTCGTGGGGCGGATCGTCAACGGAATGACCTCGGCCAGTTTCTCCACCGCCAATGCCTATGTGGCCGACGTGACCGCCCCAGAGGACAGGGCAAAGACCTTTGGGTTCATGGGCTCCGCCTTCGGGTTCGGTTTCCTGGTTGGACCGGCCTTGGGCGGTTTTCTGGCAGGTCCAGCCATGACTCCGATTTTCGGCGACTTTGCCCTGCGCATCCCCTTCCTCGTGGCCGCGGCCATGACGACGATCAACCTAGTCTATGGCTATTTCATCCTGCCGGAGTCCTTGGCCCCCGAGCGGCGTATTCTAAGTTTTGACTGGCGCAAGGCCAACCCGGTGGGCTCGTTGAGCTTCTTAAGGGCGCATGGCGATCTGGTCGGGCTGTCGGCCGTCGGCTTTCTATTCCAGCTAGCTCACACCGTCTTGCCGTCGATCTTCGTGCTCTACGCGGGGTACCGCTATCATTGGACCAGCGACATTATTGGCCTGACCTTGATGGGCACAGGCATACTTGGGGTTCTGGTTCAGATTTTGTGTGTTGGGCCTGTCGTCAAACGCATTGGCGAGCGGGGAGCCCTGCTTCTGGGTGCCATCGGCGGCGCGACCGGGTTCATGCTCTACGGCCTGTCGACTGAGGGCTGGATGTATCTGGCATCTGCACCTGTCTTCGCCCTGACCAACTTCCTGCAGCCGGGTCTACAGGGCCTGATGACTCGCCGGGTCGGCCCGCAGGAACAGGGGCAACTCCAGGGAGCCAGTCAGGCGCTGCAGGGTATTGGATCGGTTCTGGGACCTTTGATCTTCAATGGCACCTTCGCCTGGGCCATTCATCAGGACCGGACCCTGCACATGCCCGGCCTGCCGATCTTCATCGCCTCGGGCCTACTGCTTAGTGCCTTTTTTCTGGCCATCAAGGTCGGGCATGCTCCTGGGCGAGTTGAAAGCCTTCAGGCCTGACCTTGCCAAATGGGGGTAGGGGCGTAAGCTGGCACCATCATGAAGATTGAGACCATGACAGCCTAGACGCCGTCGGCAGGGAATATCCCGCGCCAGAGCGTCTGCGCCCGCCTCCTGAGCGGCTGGGCAAAGTGTCATGCCGGTTTGTCCGGTCGAATTCCGAGGTCTCGCCATGTCTCAACAGGACACCCTTTTCCCTCCGCCGCGCCAAGCTGGCCTCGTCTTCATCGCCGTGACGGTGTGTCTGGACGTGGTGTCTCACACCATTGTCTTTCCAGTCCTGCCTCGATTGGTCGAACAATTACTGCATGGTGACCGCCCAGGGGCCGCCCGATGGGTCGGGGTGCTTTTTGCAGGTTGGTCCCTGGCCCAGTTCTTCGCGGCACCCATTCTAGGGATGCTGTCGGATAGGTTTGGTCGCAGGCCGGTTATTCTGATCTCCGTTTTTGGCCTGTCCATCGACCTGGTGGTTACAGCGCTTGCCCCAAACTTGGCCTGGCTCATGTTGGCGCGAGTGATTTGTGGCCTAACGGCGGGCGCGCAGACGGCGGCCATGGCCTATGTGGCCGACATCACGCCGCCAGAAGAGCGAACCCAGCGCTATGGTCTGCTCAACGCGGCGGCCTGGACAGGCGTTATCATCGGACCAGCCATTGGCGGTGTCCTAGGAGCCATGGATCCCCGCGCGCCCTTCTGGGCAGCAGCAGCTGTGGCCTTGGCCAATGGGATATATGGCCTGATGGTTCTGCCGGAATCTCTACCGCTTGAGCGCAGGGCACCCTTGAACTGGGGTCAGGCCAATCCTTGGGCAAGTCTGACCCTGCTGCGGGAGCGGACGGGCCTGCTGACCTTGGGCGTGGTGTTCTTCATGCTGTGGTTTGCAGGCCAGGCCATCAACAGCGTCTTTGTACTCTACACAGCCTATCGCTATCACTGGACGCCCATGGCACTGGGGATTTTCTGCAGCGTGCTCGCGGTGGGAAACATACTGGTCCAGACCCAGCTTGCCAGCCGGGCGGCCAAGCGCCTTGGGGAGCGAACCGCGGTCCTTGCTGGACTGGCCTTTCAGGTGGCGGGGTTTACCGCGGTTGGGCTAGCCTCAACGGGGCTTCTCTTCTGGCTGGCGAATATTCCCATGATCCTGGCCAATATCGCGGGCCCAGCCCTACAAGCCCTGATGACCTCCAAGGTTCATCCCGATGAACAGGGCAGGCTGCAGGGTGCCATGGGGTCTATTGGCAGCATGACCGGCTTGTTTGGGCCAATCGCTTTCACGCAGCTGTTTGCCTGGGCCATCAGTCTGGGTCATGGGCCTGGCTGGTCGGGCGTTACCATCTTGGCTGGAGCTGGATTTAGCGCTGTGGCCTGGGCCTTGGTGATGATCTCAAGGCGTCAAGATCGCCAAGGTCTTTCCATCGATTAAGGTCATCGCCATCTTTGCGCCAGAAAACCCTGTTGTGTGATGTTCGTTTCGCATCTTCCGGAGCCCCCATGCGCGCCTACCGCGTCCTGATGCCCGCCATTGTGCTGCTCGCCGCCTGTTCAGACCCGTCTTCGCGGTCGAACGCCCAGCAACCGGCACTGGCCCAACCAACCCGGGCCGCGCCAAGTGAAGCCCTGAGCATGAAGGCCTCCTTTGCGCCGGTCGTGAAGCGTGCGGCCCCTGCCGTGGTGAATATTTCGTCCAAGCGCTTGGTGCGGACGCCCAATGATCCCTTCTGGGAATTCTTCGGTCTTGGGGCACCGCAGAACCGGATTGAGGGTTCTCTGGGCTCGGGCGTGATTGTCAGGTCCGATGGCATAATCGTCACCAACAACCATGTCATAGAAGGAGGTCAGGAAATCACCGTGGCTCTGTCAGACCGGCGGGAGTTTCCCGCTAAGGTCCTGCTGGCGGACCCGCGACTGGATCTCGCCGTTCTGAAAATTGAAGCAGTGTCTGAACGCCTGCCGGTCTTGGCCATTGACGATTCCGGAGATGCCCAGGTGGGCGATCT
>CAITHQ010000086.1 GCA_903892305.1 uncultured Alphaproteobacteria bacterium | reverse complement strand
GCCGAAGCCGCCCGTCAAATGGCGGCTCTAGACCCCCGCGAATCTGTGGCGATTGACTTCATCTTCCCCGATGACTCGGTCCGTCGCCTTTACGTGGAGGTTGGCGATTTCGCTGCGGGGCGAGCCTTCCTTCAGTCTGCGAACAGGCTGGCAGATTAACTCTGCACAGTGGATGGAGCGTCGCAATGACCATCACTATAACAGCCTTCAAGACATCGCCTGACCGCGGCAGAGGTTTGGCCCGTGACACCCGCCTACGCTGGGCTCTCGAAGAGGTTGGTCAGGATTACGAGGTCCGCCTTCTGTCATTCGAAGATATGAAGCGGCCCGGCCATCTGGCCCTTAATCCCTTTGGCCAGATCCCCACCTATGAGGCAGACGGCCTTGCGCTCTTCGAGACTGGGGCAATCATATTTCATATTGCCGAACAGGCTTCAGGTTTGCTGCCCTTGGGCAAAGCTGCCCGGGCCCGGGCGGTTACCTGGATGTTTGCGGCGCTCAACTCTGTGGAACCACCGATCTTGGACCTGGAGACCGCCCGGCTCTTGGAGCACGACAAGCCCTGGTCTCAAGAGCGCCTGCCCATGGTCATCGACCGCGTCCGCAAGCGCTTACAGCCCCTAGCACTGCGTCTTGAAACCACAGACTGGCTAGAAGACCAATTCAGCGCAGGAGACCTGCTTATGGTGTCAGTTTTACAGCGCTTGCGGTCATCTGGACTTCTGGATGAGTTTCCTAGCCTTGCCGCCTATGTCGTTAGGGGCGAAGCGCGGCCGGCCTATCAACGGGCCTTTGCTGCGCAGCTAGCGGTCTTTAAGGCAGGTGCTGTGGACCTTACCTAAGACTTGGCTACAGGGTTCAGCACCACTGGCATGCGTACTGTCACGGTCGTCCCCTCCCCAAGCTGGCTTTCCATGACCATGTCACCGCCATGCAATTGGGCAAAAGCCCTGACCAGGGAAAGACCCAGTCCGGTGCCGCCAACCCTGTGGTCGCTGTCTCCCACCTGCTCGTAGGGTCGGCCAAGTTTCTTGAGGTCAGTCGCGCTAATCCCAGGCCCTGTATCTGCGACAATCAACTCGATGTTTGGGCCATCTGCACGCAAGGTCACGGTGACGACGCCGCCCCTAGGCGTGAACTTCAACGCATTGGATAGGAGGTTCAAGGCGATCTGCTTGAGGGCGCGGCGATCTGCAGACACTTCGATCGGTTCCCGCGGCGAAAGTCCACGCAGGGAGACTTCGGCGCGATCGGCTTGTCCGCGCATCAGGCGCATGACCGCGTTCACCGCCTCCCGAGCATCGAAGTCCTCGCGGTAGAGTTCATATCGCTCGGCCTCAATCTTGGACATATCGAGGACATCGTTGATAAGTTCCAGCAAATGGCCGCCGGACTCGTGGATCAACTCCGGATATTCGGAATAACGATCAGGCATAGGCCCGAAGAGCCTCTGCCGCATAATGTCCGCAAAGCCCATGATCGCGTTCAAGGGCGTACGGAGTTCATGGGACATATTTGCCAGAAACCGCGATTTACCTGCGTTCTGAGACTCCGCAGTTATCCTTGCCTCGTCCAAGGCCGCCTCGCGGGCCATCTGGGGGCGTAGATCCTGGATTGAGCCGATCAGGCGGCAATGGCCAAAGCGTCGCAAGTGCAATTCGGCCCAGGCTGCAGTCTCATCGGTGGGGGAAAACTTGAGGACAGCCTCGCCGTCGGAATGAGCTGCATTGAGGGCACGCTCCAGCGCGGCGTGATATCCCGCCCCCGCCAGCACGGAAACGTGGGCGTTCGGCCGCGCCAAGGCTGCCAAGTCTGGTGCCCCCTGCCCCCAGCGTCGGTGAATGCGACCGCTGCTGTCGAGTTCCAGCAGAAAGTTGGACTGCGCTTGCAGAACTTCCCGCAGCTCTGCCTCGGCAAATTGAGCGCGACGGGCGTCCAACATGACCTGTCGCCGAAGTAAAACGAGGGCTGAGCCAAATCCCATGGTGAGGGTCACCAGGGTGATCGCGCCCAGAGCCACAGAGAGGGCGCGTTCGGGGGGCGACGGCAGAGGAAGCATAGACAGCCAAGCGATCGAAATCCCCAGGCTAGCAAGCGTTATCGCCGTAGCAAGGGCAAGATGTCGGGGTCGGCCCATGGCAGCTGCACCAGCCAAGGGTGCCAGGTGGATGAGGCCAAGGGGACCGCCGACGCCGCCAGTCAGCAAGCTGACCAGGAGACTCGATCCGCCCCAAACCGCCAAAAGAACTTCATCGGTGAATTTCAGCCGCGTCCGAGGCAGGATAAGACCAAGACCTGCGGGCAAGGCGATCAGGCTCATGGCCAGAACCGCAGGACCGGTTATCGAGATCGGCAACATGAAGAGGACGCTGGCACCCAAGGCAACCGCAGCCAGCCAGCAAGCATGCCACCAATCCAGATTGGATGGGGTCTCTCCTGCTCGATCAAAGGGGCCCAGTTTATGATCCACGTCTGTTTGATTTCTTGTTCGACTCTATCGCCATCGGGCGAGAACAAGACCCTACGACGGCAATGCCGCTGGAGCGAGCCTGCTCGCCCAATAGGTGATGTTTGCGCATCAACTCCCGCCTAACCGGTTTCCACTCCCTGGAACATGCTCTAAGTCGCCTGTTTATGGACCCTATGGAACAAGATTTGTCTGCCCTCGCCGAAGAGTTTGAACTCTTAGGCGACTGGGAGGAACGCTATCGCTATGTGATCGAACTTGGCCGAGACTTGGCCCCGCTGATCGACGCCGAGCGCAGTGATGCCAATAAGGTGCGAGGATGCGCCAGCCAAGTCTGGCTGGTAACCGAACCTCAGACGAGTGGCGCGATCAATCTGCGCGGTGACTCTGACGCCCATATTGTGCGTGGCTTGATCGCCGTGCTTTTAAGACTTTTGTCGGGAAGATCTGCGGCGGAAATCCTGGCCTTTGATCCCCAAGCCGCCTTTGGTCGCCTGGGTTTAGCGAGCCACCTTTCGGCGCAAAGATCTAATGGATTGGCCTCAATGATCGAACGCATCCGACGCGACGCGACGGCTTTGGCCCAGCTGAGGCCCTAAAGTTCAGCGCATTCTCACTTAGGAAGGCTTGCGCCTCTATGCGGCGCGTATCCCGGTATGGTGTTGGGTCTCAGGCTTCATGCCGACAACCGCGTCAAAGCCCAGGATCATGTCGACATCGACACCGTTGGACGCCAGTGGCAGCCTTAGCCAAAGGATCGATATATGCGAGGCAGCTCGCCAAGCCATGTTTTGCACGCCCACCGCAGGGCGTCGGTCCTGGACGATCTTGGTCAGCTCAGTTTCCCAATATTCAGCTTCAGGCCCGGCATAGACATCGCGCAGGGTGCGACCGGTGATTTCCTGGCCATAGACACTGTACAGACCCGTGCCGGCCAAACGCAGACGGAATTCAAGCGGGTCAGATTTTACATCGATCAAACTCAATGTCGGCAGAAGCCTTTTCAGGTCTTCTGGCCGAATATCTGAGCGGCCGGGCAGCTTCGGCCCACGTTTGAGTCCAGCCCAATAGGCAAACAACTCTTGGTGCGCTCTCGCTGCCGCCGCAGAAGCCCCGATCTGCGTCGTCATAATAAGATTCCTTAACAACCCCTTGGAATCACAACGAATCGCTTATCGCCTGATCCGCGAATCGGCGGCAAGACATAAAGTGTTAACAGAGTCATTTTTTCCGGGACGGCAGCGCAAAAACGAAAAACGCCCGCCGGTGAAAACCGACGGGCGTCTTGATTTCGTTGATGTGTTGTCGGGATTACTTTCCGCGTTTGCGGGGTGCCTGACGACCACCTTGCCCGAGGCCCATTTGCTTGGCCAGGTCCGAACGCGCCTTGGCGTAGTTCGGGGCGACCATGGGGTAATCCTTCGGCAGGTTCCACTTCGCCCGATAGTCTTCTGGGCTCATATTGTACTTTGTGCGCAAATGGCGCTTCAAAGACTTGAACTTGCGGCCATCCTCAAGACAAACCAAGTGGTCTGGCGTGATTGAGCGACGAACTGGGACAGCAGGATCCTTAGGGGCCGCCTCGGGAACTTCCGCAATACCGGTAATGCCCGACAAGGCGCGATGGACGCTTTGGATTAATCCGGGCAGTTCAGCTGCAGAAACCGAATTGTTGCCGACATAGGCCGACACAATGTCAGCCGTCATTTCAATAACTTCTGATTTCTCGTCCATTACAAAGGTTCCGTGAATATGATCATGATATGATTTTTGACTGATGCACTAAATCAGTTGGATGCGGCTCTTATACCCACATCTTGCATGACACAAGCACTGGCCAGAAAAGACGTGAAAATTCACGCTTATTCTAAAATCTCAATCAAATGTACCAGAATACCCTTATGCAGCCATCAATGGCTCTACCTTGAATTACAACAACCTTGGATTTGGAATTACAAAAGTGCGCGCTCGAATGCTCCGCATAGTGAGCGCGACAAAACAGCCTATGCAGATCGGCTGAATTCATGGCGCAGAGCCAAGAGCGCAGAGCGTTGGGCAACAGAATGTTCGTCCGACTCAAAGTCTTCGCCATCACGGATCGCCCGTATCAAGGCCGGGGTCACGGCCGATGAGAGCGACCAGTTCCAATACTTCAGAACAGTCTGCGCAGGATCTACTGCGATCATATCATAGACTGTCTGCACATAAGCGAACTGCGGATCGGGGCTGCCGTCAGAGGTGGTCTCGGGTCGGCGAAGACCTCGCCATAGGGCGCGAAGTGCAGGCTTTGGCAGGCCAGTCGACTTGCAAAGTATGGCCAGTGGTTCGCCACCTGGATCAGAGAATATCTTGGCGCCGGTCATCGGTTTGAGCCCGGAGAGATAGGATATCTCGTCCACGAGGTCTCGGGTCAGGCCAAATTGAGCCTCTGTGACTGCCGCCTCTAGACTGTCATAGGGGCTCTTCTCTGTGGCGGCGCGGTTTCTCTGTCGACGCTCAATAAATTGCAGGGCCTTGCGGGTCAGGGGATCTTGCCAACCTTCAGAGGCTGCAATCGGAAACACATCGCCTGCGGCGTCCTGCAGGATCTCACGGGACACAGCAAACCTTTGGAGAATGGTTCGCCTAACCGGTGCATCGACCCACCAGAACAGCACATAGGCGTGGGAGGGTCGCAATTCAGTGCGGCGGAGTAGGGCATGGGCGAGATCCCCCTCACCCCGGGTTACGCCAACAATGACTTCGACGGCGGAGCTGGACAGCCGCGCCGTCTCATTGCGCAAAAGGGCTTCCAGAACAGCTGGTTCTTCAAATTCAACCAAGACATCTGCAAGGACTTCGCTGACGCCCCGACGCAGGGCGATGAGACGCCTGTGGTCCTGGCCAGTATTTCGGGCGCAATCGATCAAGGCCGAATCGCAAATCGACGTACATTCGGTCAGCAGAATCTCAGCCACAGCCAGCTGATCGCGCAGCAAGACCCGCGCTAGGCTCGGGGGAAGTTCCGATAGACCCGACAGGCGCTTTGCTACGCGGCAGCGCTCGGCCAGTTCAGCCTCACGCAGCATGTCAACTAACAGGTCCGCAGTGACCGAACGCTCAAAGGCGTTGACCCGAGATCCGGGCAGGCTGACCACGTCGGCAAGACGCTTGAGCAAGGCAAGGCGCGACTTAAACACCACAGGCTGTGGCATTTCGCGCTCAAGGGCTTCAGACACTGCGATATCGCTCATGGAACCCAAGGGAACCACAACGCGGTTAACGAACCTTGATCGCCGGGCCTATCAGGATCACTTTGCGCCTAGCGGAATTCCGGTGCCTTCCAGTGATCCCAGATGTCGGGCAGGTCGGTGGAGACCTTGTCTGGATAGTTGGCAGGGCGCTTCTCGAGGAAGGACATGACCCCTTCCTTAGCGTCGGCCATCCTGCCCCGGGCCTGGATGCCCCGGCTGTCGGCCATGTGGGCCTCGATGGGGTGGCTGGCACCGGCCATGCGCCAGATCAGCTGGCGGGTCAGGGCTATGGACACCGGCGCTGTATTGTCGGCGATTTCCCGGGCCAGGGCCTTGGCGGCGGGCAGTAGGTCATCTGGTGCATGAAGTGAACGGACCAGTCCCTTGTCGAAGGCGTCCTGAGCTGGGAAGACGCGGCCGGTATAGCACCATTCCAGGGCCGTCTGGACGCCTACCAGCTTGGACAGGAAGTAGGACGAGGCCGCCTCTGGGTTCAGGCCGCGACGGGCAAAGACCAGGCCGAAACGGGCCTCGGTCGAGGCCATGCGGATGTCCATGGCCAGTTGCATGGTGACACCTACGCCGACAGCAGGCCCATTAACCGCAGCGATCACAGGCTTAAGGCTCTCATAAATCCGCAGGGTCAGCAGGCCGCCGCCATCCCTCTGCACGCCTTCCTTGGTCCGAGCAGCCTTATCGGCACCCCCTCGGGCGTCATAGTCGAAGGTCTGACCGCCAGCCGACAGGTCCGCCCCAGCGCAGAAACCCCGCCCGGCACCCGTCACAATCACGCAGCGCACCTCGTCGGCTGCATCGGTGAAGTCAAAGGCCGCGATCATGTCCAACATCATCTGGGTGTTGAAGGCGTTGAGCTTGTCAGGACGGTTCAGGGTCAGGACGGCGATACCGTCTTCCACGTCCAGCTTGATGGTCTCAAAGGTCGGAGCAGTCATGGGCAGGTCTCCCTAGCATTGTGATTTTCTTACAAGGGGCCCGCTTGACGGACGGTCCGTCAAGCAGGGCATATGCGTTTTACAAAGATAATTTTGGGAGACGGCCCCGCTCCGGCGTGGGCCCTACAGTCAGGAAGAGCCATGCATCCGGCCACACACGCCCTCAGCCACCCCAATCGCGCCGCCTATGTCATGGCTGGCTCTGGCGAGACCGTCACCTACGCCCAGCTGAACGATCGCTCGAACCAGGGCGCCCAGCTGTTCCGGTCCTTGGGGCTTAAGGTCGGCGACGTCATCGCCCTGATGATGGACAACAACGCCCGCTATTTCGAAATCGCCTGGGCGGCCCAGAGGTCGGGCCTCTACTTTACCTGCATCTCCTCCAAGCTTAGCGCCGGTGAGATCGAGTACATCATGACCGACTGTGAGGCTAAGGTGCTGATCACCTCGCCCGGCGTCGGCCCCTTGGCCGATGAGCTGCCCAAGCTCCTGCCCAATGTGAAGCTCTACATGGTGGGCGAGGCGCGGGTGCCCTTCGAGAGCTTCGAGGCGGCTAGGGACAAGATGCCCGCCACCCCGGTTCCCGATCAAACCGCCGGTACGGACATGCTCTATTCCTCCGGCACCACCGGCCGCCCCAAGGGCATCAAGCACCCCCTGGCAGGGACCGCCATTGATGAACCCAACGGCCTGGCCTTGATGGCCCAGGGCCTGTTCGGTTTTAAGAGTGACAGCGTCTATCTTTCGCCGGCCCCCCTCTATCACGCAGCACCCCTGCGTTGGTGCATGAGCGTGCATCGTCTGGGCGGCACCGTGGTGGTCATGGAGAAGTTCGACCCTGAGGTCGCCCTCCAGCTGATCCAGGACCACAAGATCGATGTGGGCCAGTTTGTGCCCACCCACTTTGTGCGCATGCTAAAGCTCGATCCGGCCATCCGCGCCAAATACGACATCTCGTCCATGCGCAGTGCCGTCCACGCCGCCGCCCCCTGCCCCATCCCGATCAAGGAACAGATGATCGAATGGTGGGGGCCGGTGATCCAGGAATACTATGCCGGTAGTGAGGGGAACGGCTTCTGCTATATCGGCCCCCACGACTGGCTGACCCACAAGGGCTCGGTGGGCCGGGCGGTCAATTGCGAGGTTAAGATCTGCGGCGACGATGGCGAGGCCCTGCCCCCGCGTACCGAAGGCACGGTCTATTTCTCTGGCGGTGCCCCGTTGGTCTATCACAACGCCCCAGACAAGGTGGCCGAGAACACCAACCGCCACGGCTGGACTACGCTTGGCGATGTGGGCTGGGTGGATGAAGAGGGCTTCCTCTACCTCACCGACCGCAAGAGCTTCATGATCATTTCCGGCGGGGTGAATATCTATCCACAGGAGCTCGAAAACCTACTCATCACCCACCCCAAGGTGGCCGACGCAGCCGTGGTGGGCGGGCCCCACGAGGAAATGGGTGAGCAGGTGATCGCCGTGATCCAGCCTATGGTCTGGGATGACGCGGGCGATGACCTCAAGGCCGAGCTCATGGCCTTCTGTCGGGCAAATCTCAGCCATGTGAAGTCGCCAAGGGTCATAGACTTCATGGCCGAACTCCCCCGTCACCCGACGGGCAAGCTCTATAAGCGCCTGATCCGGGACGCCTATTGGGGCAAGGAAGGCTCGAAGATCGTTTAGGAGGCTAGGCGATGAGCAGGCCGCTCAAGACATATAAGTCGCCTGAAAATCAGATGTATTCGGCCTGAGCCAACGAAGAAGGTGGTCAAATGCGAACGCCCTTTCCGCATGAAGGCCACTGATGAACCTGGAAGTGTCATCGGCACGCGCCGTAATCCGCATGCCGTTGATCGCTAGGAAGGTATAGGTCGCAG
>CAITHQ010000085.1 GCA_903892305.1 uncultured Alphaproteobacteria bacterium | reverse complement strand
GTCTGACCGTTTTCAGGCGACGTATTGGGATAGACGTCAATCAGCTTGACCACCCAGTCTGAGTCCGTCCCCGAGGTGGCGGCATAGAGCTCGACCTGCGGGGCACCCATGATGTGGACAGGGTGATCGAGGGGCGCAGTCTGATAGGACAGCACATCGGTACGGTCGGAAACGAACCTCTGGTCCTTGACCAGCCAGGTTTTCCACTGGCTGCCATCATCCATATCAATGGGGCGGGGCAGAAAAGGGACGGGCTTGGCGGGATCTGAAACATAGTCATCGTGATCGCTCGCCTCTGCGCCAGGCGCTTCGAATGAGGCTGCAAAACCATCGTGTAGATACAGCTTAACCGGCTTGCCAACGGGCCACTGGCTCGACGTCTCCCAGCGGTTGATCCCCGTGGCATAGGTCAGAACGGGAGGGGTGTGCGGGTCTGGCGCGTCCTTTAGGTAGTAATCAAAAAACGGCTTCATGTAGCGCACGCGAAACTCCTGGGCCGTGTCGCCGGTGAAGGCGAGGGGGCCAAGGCCGATGCCATAGTGGTTGACCCCGGAATGACGCCAGGGACCGATCACCAGGAACACCTTGTCGTTGGTCTTGTCCTTCGGCTCCATGGCCCGGTAGACCGCCGGGGTGCCATAGCTGTCTTCCTGGTCCCACTGACCCACCACCAGCATGGTTGGAACGGTCAGGGGTTGGTCGGCCATCCACTTGTCGACGGCCTGCAAAGACCAGAATTTGGTATAGGCCGGGTTCTGCAAGAGCTTTTGGTTAGAGGGGTACTGGTCCACCCCCCATTTGCGCATGAAGTCGCCTGTGGAGCCGGCCTCGAGATAGCGGGTGTAATCGTCGCCGATGCCTGCAGCGATGTTTCCCCCCTCCGCCTTGGCCGTGCTCTGTCCGACGACATAGCCGACAGTCGGGTTGCGAAAGGCCCCGTTATGGAAGTCGTCATCGCCCATCCAGGTGTCAACCATGGGGCTTTGGGGTGCCACGGCTTTCAGAGCCGGATGGGGATGAATCTCGGCCATCAGGCTGGTGAAGCCCAGATAGGACGACCCGACCACACCGACCTTGCCATTGGACTCTGGCGTATTCTTCACCAGCCAGTCGATGGTGTCATAGGCGTCTGTCGCCTCATCAATGCCGGTCGTATTCAGAGGCCCGACGATCGGCCGGGTCATCACGAAGTCGCCCTCGGAATTGTGGAGACCGCGAATGTCTTGGTAGACGCGGATGTAGTTATCCTGAACGAACTCGGCGTCCATGATCGGCAGGATTTCGGTGATGGACTGGCTAGGTGTACGATTCACCGAACCCTTGGCGTCATAGGGGGTCCGAGACAGCAGGATAGGGGCCTTTGCCGTCCCCTTTTTCATCACGACGACGGTGTAGAGCTTCACTCCATCGCGCATGGGGACCATAGCCACCCGCTTGATAAAATCTGCCTCGGGCCGCACGGTTTCGTACTTCGCCACGACATCGGGGGTCATGGGTGTGACCCCAGTCTGCTCTGCCGCCGTCGCCGACTGCCATAGGCCGGCGCTCGCCAGGAGGACAAGGATCATGCGGGTAGAACGCGACATGGTTGGCGACCTTACTCAAAAGAAAACGGGTGCCAGCTTCGGCTCCTGGGACAGAGGTCTGGCGGTGGTTTTTAGGCGTCGTCAAAGCCCACAAAGACTGTGGCTTCCTCCACCGGACGACGTTCAGACACCACGGCATTGGCGGGGAAGGTCTCGTCGGGCCAGCCGAGGGCAATGCTCTTCATGATCACCTGATCATCTGCAATGCCGGCATGCTCACGCACCACAGGTGACTGCATGATACCTTGGCTGTTGATCACGGCTCCCAGGCCGCGGCTCCAGGCCGCATTGACCAGGGCGGTGGTGACAGCACCGCAGTCGAAGGGGGTGTCGTCACTAGTGCTCAGCACCTTGTCATAGGTAACAATGATGCAGACCGGGGCGTCGAACTGACGGAAACCACGTAGCACCCAGTCGGTACGGGCCTCCTTGTCGTCCCGGGCAATGCCCATAGCCCCGAACAGCTGCTTGGCCACGCCCACCTGGCGGTCGCGGTGCTTGCCATCAAAGGCCTGACCTGTCCGGAATTCTCGCGACTGTGGCACGCCGGCAATATTACGCTCAGTATTGCCCTTGCGGATCCGGTCCAGGGGCTCGCCCGTGATGACGTAAAAATTCCAGGGCTGGGTATTCATCGAAGATGGTGCCCGGGTGGCGAGGGTAAGGATCTCCTCGATCAACTCCCGCGGAACCGGATCAGGCTTGTAACCGCGAATACTGCGGCGTCCGAGGATCACATCGTCAAACTGCATTTCTTGCCCCTGAGGTCGCATACCCTGTTTCACTTGGTGGGGTTCCGACTGTCCGGGGGCTGTATCAAATCCCCGGGGCCAGAACATGCCCGAGCAAGCGCTATAACCGCATTGAAACTCCGCGTCGACCTGGCTCAATCCAGAGGCAGGAAATGGCACTTTTGACTGGCTAGAGTGCCTTGAGTGGCGCAGACTTCTCACCTCGAACTTGTTCAGCCTGTCTTGTTTGTGAACCGGTTGAAAGAAAGTCTAGAACCCCGGGCTGTTTTTGACCCGGCGGATTGAAAACAATGGGAGGCGACATTGGAATACGAAGATATTCTCTACCGTGTGGTCGACGGAGTCGCCGTCATCACGCTCAACCGTCCAGATCGGCTGAACGCTTGGCGCGGGGAGATGGAAAGAGATGTCCGGGCCGCTATGCGGGTTGCCTCCGATGATACCCAGGTTCGGGTCATCATATTGACCGGTGCCGGCCGTGGATTTTGCGCTGGAGCCGACATGAATGGACTTCAGTCGGTTGTTGACAGCCAGGGTGGTGCCGCAGCGTCGCCCAGCAGATCGGGTCCCCCCTTGTTTGATCCGGACTCACGGGAAGACTTCAAAAAGCAGTATTCCTTCTTTCCCGCAGTTCCGAAGCCGATCATTGCCGCAATCAATGGACCCTGTGCAGGGCTTGGCATGATCATGGCGCTCTATGCCGACATGAGGTTTGCATCCGACGCGGCCGTTTTTACGACGGCTTTCTCTAAAAGAGGTCTGATCGCGGAACACGGCATTTCCTGGCTGCTGCCGCGTCTTGTCGGGATGGCCAATGCCGCTGATCTATTGTTTTCAGCGCGCACGGTTCGGGCAGCTGAAGCCTTATCCCTCGGGCTTGTCAGTCGCGTTATCCCCCAGGCTGAGTTTGAGGATGGCGTGATGGAGTATGCCCAGATGCTTGCTGGACAGGTCTCCCCTCGGTCCCTTCGTGAAATGAAGCGGGAAATCTGGAACGCCCAGTTCCAGACCCTCGCCGAAGCCATCGATGCTGCAAATCTGGATATGGAGGGCAGCTTCCGGTCTGACGACTTCAGAGAAGGGGTGGCGCACTTCGTCGAGAAACGTGCGCCAAATTTCTCAGGAACTTAGAGACGGCGGCGCGTGTCTGTATTTGGAGATGGGCTGATGAACAATGATCTGACCCGGGCGACCGCGTCTGAACTGGCAGACCTCTATCGATCCGGAAGGGCATCACCGGTTGAGGCCGTCCAGGCCGTGCTGGATCGCGTCGCAGTCCTCAATCCACTCCTGAATGCCTTGACCCGCGTTGACGCAGATGAGGCGATCTCTGCAGCGAAGCTTTCGGAATCAAGGTGGCAGGCGAATCAGCCCTTGTCCCCGATCGATGGCGTGCCCGCCTCAATCAAGGAACTGATCCGGGTAAAAGGGTGGCCACAAACCATGGCCAGTCAATTGACCGATAAGGCACCTGCCCTGGAAGATGCGCCGGCTGTGGCGCGCCTTCGCGAGGCCGGGGTGATCATCTTCGCCCAATCTACCAGCCCAGAATATGGCTATAAGGGTGTTACAGATTCCCCATTGAACGGTGTTACGCGCAACCCCTGGAACCCGGATCGAACCCCTGGCGGATCATCCGGCGGCGCGGCCGCGGCAGTTGCGGCAGGGCTTGGTCCTCTAGCCATAGGGACCGATGGGGGCGGGAGCATTCGTATTCCTGCCAGTTTTACCGGTCTGGTCGGGTTGAAGGCCACCTTCGGTCGGGTGCCCGCCTGGCCATCTTCTATGCACGGTGACCTTGCCAACACCGGTCCAATGACCAGAACCGTGCTCGATAATGCCTTAATGATGAACCAGATCGCCCGACCCGATGTCCGTGACCCGTTTTCACTGCCCGATGACAAAGTTGATTATGTCAGTCAGCTGACGGATACTTTGCGAGGTAAGAAGATCGGGCTGATCATGCCGTTTGGCGACGCCTATCTTGACCCGGAGGTTGCAGATCGCGTGGCTTTGGCCGCTAGGGCATTTGTAGAACTTGGAGCCAGGGTTGAAGAGGTTAGGCCCCCAACTGACATCTCTGTCATTGGAAGGGTCTGGAGCGTGCACTGGCTGTCGGCCCTGCAGCGCCTTCTCCAGGTCTATCCGGAGAGCCGCCATCAGGAATTTGATCCAAATCTCCTTGCGCAGGCCAGGGTTGGTGCAACATTTTCGCTTCAGGACGTTGTTGATGCACAGGTTGCGCGCCGAGACATCTCGACGAGCTGGAATCTGCTTTTTGAGCGGCATGACCTGATTATTTCGCCAACCCTTGCCGTGCTGCCCTTTGGCCTGAACCAAAATCTGCCGATGGGGCCAGACGGCAATCCGAACCCGAATTGGGCCTGCACGGTCACCTATAATTTGACCCGGCATCCCGCGGTCTCGGTTCCATGTGGCCTCAGCCGAGACGGTCTTCCGATCGGCCTTCAGATTGCCGCAGGCCACTATCGTGATGCAGATGTCCTTGCTGCTGCCGCCGCCTTTGAGCGGCACAGCGGCTGGACACTTCCCGCCCTGCCCAGCAGCTGAAGCCATGCCTTAATGCAATGGGACAGCGGGGCATCGGGTCAAGGAAACTTGTAACTGAAGGGTATGCGGCATCAAAATCTGCCAGCATTAAGAGGGATACCTTGGCAATTTTTATGATACCCAATGATGAATTAACGCGACAGTATGAGCTTTAGTCGGAGTGATCATTCGATAGAAAATCGACGTTGCCACCGCATTTCACCTTACAAATTCTGCTGCTTTCTAGTCTGGGTGGCTCGGTATGTTCTTGACATTCGACAGCGCAACTTCCCAACTTCGAACAGACCGCTGAATGAAAAAAGTGCGGTGGGAGGTGCATGGACGTGTCAATGACCGGATCGGCAGGCGTCGGTGTTATTCCTGATCCTCCTCTCAGGCTGAGGACCAAGCTGGCTTTCGGGATGGGGAGCGCCGCGGAAACCATCGCGCTCTTTTCCCTCGGCTCCTATGCTCTGCTTTTCTACAATCAGGTCCTTGGCCTTCCGGCTTGGATGGCTGGAATGGCCCTGTCGATTTCACTACTTTTCGACGGATTTTCAGATCCCATTATCGGATCCTTGTCGGACCGGACAAAGTCTCGGCTTGGGCGTCGCCACCCCTACATGTTTGCTGCCCCCATACCGATCGGGCTCTGCTTCTTCGCCATCTTCAATCCGCCATCTGGCCTGAGCCAGGGGCCATTGTTCATCTGGTTCACAGGCTCGGTAATCGGCCTCCGGATCGCGATGGGGTTTTTCCATACCCCGCATCTGGCCCTGGGGGGTGAGCTCTCCCATGACTATACAGAGCGCAGTCAGGTGATGGCCTGGAACAATTTCGCAACCTGGGTTGGTGGATCAGCCATTTCATTGATTGCTTTGACATTCTTCTTCAAGGCAACGCCGGAATATCCCCGCGGACTGCTCAATCCAGCGCCCTATTTTCCTTTCGCGGCCTTTGCCGCCATCTCGGCAGTACTTATCCTCTTGGCATCGGCTTGGTTTACACGTGACCAGATTGCGCGGCTCCCGCAGCCGCCTAAGGACCAGGTGGCATTTTCGCCGTTTGAGTTCATGAAGGATGTGACCAAGGTCCTCAGCAACAGGAACTATCTCTGGCTGCTGATTGCCTATTTCTTCCTGTCATTGATGACCGGCATCAGGGATTCCCTCGGCCTCTATATGGGGACCTATTATTGGGGATTTACGTCCGAGCAGCTGAGATTTTACACGATCGGAAGTTTCGTTGGGTTTTTGGCAGCGCTCTATTTCACGCCCCGGCTTCATGCCTTGTGGGATAAAAAATCCATCATCATTGCCAGTGCCATCGGATTAACAATCCTCCCCTCTAGCGGCGTCATTCTGAGGTTGATGGGGCTCATGTATCAGAATGGCCATCCGCTCCTTCTGCCGGTCCAGATCGCGCTTTCATCGGTGAATTATGCCACGGGAGCGATACTTAGTATTTCCGTAATGAGTGCTCTTGCCGACGTCGCCGATCAGAACGAAGTCAGCTTTGGGGTGAGGCAGGAGGGGCTACTCTATTCCACCCGGGCCCTGTTTTCGAAAATCGACACCGCCATCGGCGCAGCTCTGGCCGGGATCGTCTTGACCCTCATATCGTTTCCGGAACATGCCCGACCTGACACGATCGACCCAGAGGTTCTGACCCGGCTGGGTTGGGTCAATGGTCCGCTGGCAATCCTGCCCGGTTTAGTGGCTGTGATCTTTTACATGAAGTACAGCATTACTAAGGCTGATCATGCGGCGACACGTGCCGAAATCAGCCGGCAGCGGAGCTTGGCTCTGGAGGTGGAGTTGCCTGCCGGTCAGTGAGGTACAGAGTGACGGACGCAGCAGTTACATCCCGTCCTGCGCAAGGCAGGCTCGATCTGTCCACCAAGCTCTATTACGGCGTGGGTTCGGTGGCGTTTGGTGTCAAGGACAATGGCTTCAGCTACATGCTGTTGCTCTTCTACAATCAGGTCGTCGGATTGTCGGCAACTCAGGTTGGCCTCGCCCTGATGATTGCCCTGCTTTTTGATGCGGTGATTGATCCCTTGATCGGGCATATTTCAGACAATTTCCGCAGTCCCTGGGGCCGGCGTCATCCCTTCATGTATGCTGCAGCCCTGCCTCTGGCGGTCTGTTACGTGGCGATCTGGAACCCGCCGCACTGGTCTCCGCAGGCGCTCTTTTACTATCTCCTAGCCATGGCCATCGTCATCCGGACCTTCGTCTCGTTCTACGAGGTCCCAAGCTCTGCCATGGCTGCTGAATTTAGTTCCAGCTATGACGAGCGCTCTGTCCTGCTCAGCTACCGATTTTTCTTTGCATGGATCGGAGGGCTGTCCATTCAGCTCTTAGCTTTTTCCGTCCTGCTAAAACCTGATGCTACACACAAGGTCGGGCAGCTCAATCCGGTGGGCTATGCGCAATATGGACTGGTGGGTGCCGTCGTCATCTTCCTGGCCATCCTGATTTCTGCAGCTGGAACCCATCGATATATCGGCATGCTGAGGGCTGCGCCGCCTCGCAGAAACCTCTCTTTGCGCCAGGCTGGGCAGGAAATAGTGCAGACACTTTCCAACAGGTCTTTCCTGTATCTGCTGGCCTCAAACATTGCCACGGCGATGGCGGCCGGTCTGGCGGCATCGCTCAATGGCTATTTCAACACCTATTTCTGGGGCTTTTCGGCCAGCCAGATTTCCCTGTTCACGGCTGGTGTCTTTATGTCGGCCATCCTGGCCCTGTCCCTGGCACCTTATTTTTCACGGCGATTTGGCAAACGTAGCACGGCCATGGCCGTTATGGTTCTGGCCCTCGTGTTTGGCATAGGTCCACTGCTTTTGCGGTTGGCCAAGTTGTTTCCCGCCAATGGGACGGACCAGCTGGTCTGGGCGATTTTGTGCACGTCAATCATCAGCACGACCTTCGGGATTGTCGCCTCGACCATGGGCTCCTCAATGATTGCCGATGTGGTCGAGGCCGCCGAACTGACCACGGGCCGCCGTTCTGAAGGGCTGTTCTTCGCGGCCTCAGCCTTTGTTGGCAAAAGCGTTTCGGGTTTCGGGATCTTGGCCGCCGCAAGCCTCATTGACTTCATCGGTCTGAAAAACGGCGCAGACCCATCGTCCCTGCCGACTGAGACTATTCGCAATCTTGCCGTCTTCTATTGCCCCCTGATCACGGTGCTCTATCTGATCGGGCTGATCCTGTTGTTCGGCTACCGGATCAGTCGTACGTCACACCTGGAAACGCTCGGCCAATTGGGTGCTGGAACCGGTCCTGTACGGGCGCAGTAGGGTAGGGCAATAGAGTAGTCTCTCGGCCGAATTCGGAATATGCAGGGTCATGAACATCCTAGCCCCCGACTCACAGGTGGAAGCCACAGGCCAGAGCGGCAAGGTGCCAAGCCGCAAGTTTCTGGAGCGGCGGTACGAGATCATTCGATCGGCTGTCATCGAGATCAATCGTCGGGGCGTCCGAGGCATGACCATTGGCCATGTTGCCGCCCGTCTTGGTCTGGTCCCCACCGCTGTCATCTATTATTTCAAGAACAAGGAAGAGTTAGCCGCCGCAGCCTTTGCAAAGACGGCAGAGCAGTACTCCGAACTTGCAGCCCTTGCCGCAGACGGTAAGTCGGCAAGAGAAAGAATATCTAGCTACATTCAAAGATATTTCGAGCTTAGAAAACAGATTGAGTTAGGTCAGAAATCCGAAATATCTGTGTTCAATGACCTTCGTGCATTAAAAAATGACTCTTTGAACAACTCCTATGTCCAGATGTTCAAGGACGTGAGGAGACTATTTCCGATCATAGAGGGCGTGACGCGAGCTGACAGAAATGGGCGTGTTGTCTATCTTCTGGGCGTCGTGACCTTTTCAAGAGCATGGTTGTTCAATTGGCGAGTTGATGATTATCAGCGCATTGCTGGCCGGATGAGCCAGGTCGTGTTGGACGGGGTTGCTGCGCGTCGGGGTGCATTGCCCCCGGCCATGCCGATTGACCTTCTGGGTGAGAGCCATATTGGGACCGAAACGCCGGAACATTTCCTGCGTGCCGCGACGCAGCTCATCAATGACGAGGGGTATCACGGCGCGTCCGTTGACCGTATTTCGGCCCATCTGAAAGTGACCAAGGGCGCTTTCTACCACTACAACACAACCAAGGATGAACTGGTTCTCGCCTGCTTCCAGCGGACATTTGATCTACTCTGGCGGGCGATTGATGCCGCTGAGGCGGCTGGTGGTTCTGGATTGCAGGTCCTGGTTTCTCTCCTGACAGCCGTTGTTACCCTGCAGCAAGGCGATGCGCCCCTGCTCCGGACAACGGCCCTGTCGACTGTGCCCATTGAAATCCACGGACACCTGCTGGAGAAATTACGTCGCATCACCATTCGTCTGGCGTCGATACTTTGCGACGGGATTGCCGATGGTTCGATACGTCCCATTGATACGACGATCGCAGCTCAGGTTATAACCGCAGCCATCAACACCGCTTCCGAGCTCAAATACTGGCAGCCAGTTGACCATGTGGAAGAACGGGTCAGTCGGTATGTGGAATCCGTGCTGCTGGGTGTACTTTAGGCGCTAAGCAACCGAAGTCCTGCCATTCAGTTCGACCCCGAGGCACCTGAGCGCCTCGGGACGGCAGTCTATAATCAGGCCATCGCCAGGGCGGCATGCCGGATGACCGTTCCTGCACGGGTGCCAGTGTGCGCATCATTGAGAATGTTCACCTGGCCGTTGACCAAGGTCGCCCGATAACCCTTGGCCCGCTGAATGAAGCGTGGCGCGCCGCCCGGGAAGTCATGCACGATTTCAGGCTGTAGCTGAGTGACTTTTGCCAGATCGAACACATTGATATCCGCCCGCTTTCCGACTTCCAGGACACCGCGATCCTTCAGGCCCATGACCCTGGCCGGGCCCGAGGTCATGCGGCGGATACCTTCGCCGAGGCTGTAGAGCTTACGGTCCCGGATCCAGTAAGCCAGGACAAACGTCGTCCAGTCCGCATCCATAATTTGTGACACATGGGCACCGGCATCCCCCAGGCTCGGGAAGATGCGGTCGCTCTTAAAGAGGTCGCCCAGTTCCACGAGATCCTTGCAGAACATTCTGAAGTTGAAGAGCCCTTTACCTTGGGTTTCCTTGGCCACGCGCAGGAAGATTTCTGCGAAGGTCTCGCCTGAACCTGCCATCATTCTCAGCACATTATCACCGGTCTCGGCCGTATAGTTCGGGGTCTCCGATACGCCGAGATAGTAGATATCCTTGAGGCCATCCCATTTATCCGTTGAGGCACCCTCTTCAACGAGCTTGGCAAAGATCTCAGGGGTGTTGATGGCTTCGAAGCGTTCGGCCAGTTTCATCCTGCGCACCTTGCTCCAGGTCTCTCCCCGGAAGGGCAATTGTCCTTGCAGACCAAACATGGAGCCTGTGCCGCGCACCTGGGTGATCGCCGTCATGTCCCGGTCGCCGATCATGCTGTCCAGATAGGAGGCCCCATTTGCGCCCGCCCCTTTCTGGTCACCCACCCCCCAGCTGAACAGCACGCGACAATGTCCTTCATCCGAAATGGCCTTTAGGAAATCGGGCGAGGCACCAACGGCTTGCATGACGCCACCACGGGCACCCACAACTTGGGCAATCGCGATCAGTTCGGAGGGATCAGCAAACGTACCTGGGATGGATCGACCATCAGGGGCCTTGTGAGGCTCATAGCGATTGGTCGAAAATCCGAGTGCGCCGCAATCCATGGCTGTCGCGACAATGTCACACATTTCCTGGACTTCAGCAGGGGTCGCCTGGTCTGCGAAGGAGCGGTCCCCCATGACATTGAAGCGGACGGCCGAATGCCCGATCAAGCCACCGATGTTGATGCCAGGCTTGATCCCGTCAAGGGCATCGAGGTAGCCGCCGTAGTCTTCCCAGGTCCACGGCAGGCCGTTGAGGATGGCATGTGCGGGAATATCTTCCACGGTCTCCATCATGCTAGCCAACAGGGATCGGTCTGCGGGTTTGCAGGGCGCGAATGTCAACCCGCAATTGCCCATGAGCGCCGTCGTAACGCCGTGCCAGCTGACAGGGGTCAGATCCGGATCCCAGCCGATCTGGGCATCAAGATGTGTATGGAGGTCGACAAAGCCTGGGCTCACCACATGGTCTTTGGCATCAATTTCCTGGCGGCCCTTCCCAGGGACATCACCAATTGCGGAAATCAGCCCATTGTCGATGGCAAGATCGCCAAGAAATCCCTCGCGTCCCGATCCGTCCACGATCAGACCGCCGCGGATTACAATATCGTGAGCCATAACCATCTCCTAGATTTTCTGCTTTGATCAACCCTAGAAGGGTCGCTTGATGTAGAAATTATGCAGATATGATCAGGTTTTTATGGCCCATACAAGATACCTTCTATTCAAATTATTGAATAGGCCCGCCATCGCGGCTACTCGAAACGAGGTCGCTGAAGCTGAACCCATAAGCGGCCTCTGGATCAGCCCGCACTGCCCGATCCAGGGCGACTGCATCTGATCCGACCAGAATCCGCCAACGCTCCTCGCGGACACCATCGAGGATGATCTGCGCGGCCTGTTCCGGGGGCATACCATGATCCCGAAACGCTTCTCCGGCCCTTTGCATTTCAGGAGAGAGGGTTGGGGTGGATGAAAATTCCTGGATCGAGTGCAGGGATATATTGGTCCCGATATGGCCTGGCATAACCAGACTGACCTTCACGTGCGGGGCATTCAGTCGGAAATCGTTGATCAGGGCTTCCGTAAAACCCTTCACGGCAAATTTAGCAGCCGAATAGGCTGTATGCGGAACATCGGGGCCCAATGAGGCCCAAAATCCGTTTACGGAACTCACATTGATCAGATGGGCCTGATCAGCCTTCAGTAGGAAGGGCAGGAAGGCACGGGTGCCATTATAGACTCCGTTCCAGCAAACCCTAAACGTCCGTTCCCATTGATCTACCGGCGTATTGACGAAGCTGCCCCCGCCTCCAATACCCGCATTATTGAACAGGAGATGGACATGATCTGTCTTGTGGACTCTTCCCGTTTCATCCCGAAAAGCTAGCATACGCTCCGCATCTGCCACATCGGCAACAAAGTAGGTTATCTTTGCCCCCTGGGTGGCCACAGCTTCAACCCGCCGCGCCGTTTCGATCATGTCATCTTCGCGGGTGTCGCAGATTGCCAGGCTACAGCCTTCGGCGGCAAGTTGGCAGGCTATGGCCCTGCCGATTCCGCTGCCCGCCCCTGTTACCACCGCAATCCTACCGGAAAAGTCCTTCATGTTTTCGTTCTAAATGTCCAATTATTGGGTGTGATGAGCTAGATGAATTTGAGGGCCGAAGGCCTCTGATCATGTCGTGACTCTATTTTAGTTCAACACCTCTAAGATCACCAGTTTGCCGCCATTTCTCTAGAATATGGAAATATTCTATGGATCCACCGCCATAATTGGTATTCTGAAGATTTCTAGACTGAAGATCGCCTTCATTATTATAATAACCAGGCGTGCAGGCCTCCTGGAAGGCAACGCTTCGGTTGGCTTTTGCGATGATCTTCGAGATCCAGTAGTCCTCAGCGTCTCGTGTCGCCTCGACGTGCTGTGCCTGCCGACAGCCAGCCTGATCAATCACATAGGCAACGTGAGTCGCCTGTTCGATCAGGTTGTGGGGATAGTTGGCCGTAAAGCCACCCTGTACGGATCCCAGCATGAACAGGTTCGGAAAATGATTGACCATTATACCATGCAGGCTGCGGGCACCGTCCGCCCAAGCCTGGGTCATAGCCAGTCCATCTCGTCCATGGATGTCGTATCCATTCCGGCGAGTGAAGCCGGTTCCGACCTCAAACCCGGTGGCGAAGATCAGGCAATCGACCTCATAGGCCTTGCCCTGGACGATGACCGAGTTTCCAGAGATCGCTTCGACTCCCTGGCCCTCTGTATCCACAAGGTGAACGTTTGGTCGGTTGAAGGCATCCAGATACTGATCGTGAAAACACGGCCGTTTGCAGAACAGTCTGTACCAGGGTTTTAGGGCCTCGGCAGCGGCGCTGTCAGAGATGACAGTGTCGATGCGGCCCCGGATTTTCTCCATGGTTACGAAGTCCGCTTGTTCGGCCAGGGCACCCAGTTCATGGGATGTCAGGCCCTTAGCACTTTCCTTGGCCGCTACATTGACCAGGTCGCGGAAGGCCTCAGTCCAGCCGTCTGACACCAGGTCTTCATCCTGATAGCCGCCGGACATGAGGATATTGAAATTGTCCATACGCCGGCGCTGCCAACCCGGCTCCAGGGATCGGACCCAATCTGCATCGACCGGCCGATCGCCTCGGAAATTGACCGCCGAAGGTGTACGCTGAAAGACAAAGAGTTCCTTCGCCGAGGCTGCAAGATGGGGCACGCACTGTACCGCGGTTGCACCGGTTCCGATGATACCGACCCGCTTGTCCACCAGTTTCGAAAGCCCTCCGGTAGTATTGCCACCCGTATAGTCATAGTCCCAACGGCTGGTATGGAAGGTCTTACCCTTGAAGGTTTCAATGCCGGGAATACCCGGCAGTTTCGGTCGATTGAGCGGCCCGTTGGACATGATGACATAGCGCGCGCGCATGGCATCGCCGCGATTGGTACTGATAATCCAGCGGTTTGCAGCCTCATCCCAGTCGAGGCCCGTCACTGTCGTCTGGAAGCAGGCATTGTCGTAAAGCCGATAATGCCGTCCGATCCGGCGACTGTGCTCAAAAATCTCAGGGGCCCGGGTATAGCGCTCCAACGGAATGTATCCGGTCTCTTCCAGGAGCGGCAGATAGATCAGAGCTTCGATGTCACAGGCCGCCCCAGGATAGCGGTTCCAATACCAGGTGCCGCCGAAATCGGCACCAGACTCGATCATACGAATGTCTGCAATGCCGGCATCCCGAAGGCGGGCTCCAGCCAAAAGACCACCGAACCCGCCCCCTATTACGGCGACCTCCACCTCATCTGTGAGGGGGGCCCGCGAGATCGGCTGTTCTACATAGGGGTCCTGGCCGAAGCTTGAAAATTCCCCGGCAATTTCCCGATACTGGGCGTTACCTTCCGGCCGGATCCGCCGATCACGCTCGATACGGTACTTTTCCCGCAAGGCATCCGGATCATAGCCAAGCTGTTGGCCAATGCCGCCGATCGTATCGCTCACCGAGTTCTCCCGTTTAGACGTCAGTCCCCTTTGGATCATGCTTCCAAAGGGGACATAGGTTTGATCGCGAGCCCCGGGGGCATGCCCCCGGAGCTGCTCCCATCTACTGGAACTTGTAGAAGACCTGGACGCCATAAGTCCGCGGCGGGTTCAGGCCGAGGTTCTTGACGACGTTATTGTACTGGCCCGGTGTCGTTGGGGTGATGCGTGCGCCACCCCCGGCTGCCGGATATGTCAGCTGGTCAAAGGCATTCCGCACATAGCCGATCACTGTATAGCGACCGTCATAGGTCCTCCAAACGGCGCGGAAGTCCTTGGAGTTCCAGGCCGGCGCCCGGTTATATTCCCGGGTAAACAGGTTGGCATAGGACTCGTCGCGCCAGACATAGTTCCCACCCAAGGTGAAGGAGCTTTTGGACAGTAGCCATGTGTATCCAACGCTGAGTGCCAGCTTGCTGGCGGGAGCGTAGGGTAGGCTGTTTCCCTTCAGGCTTTGAAGCACCTTGGTTGTTGGAACTTCAGTGGGCGTGGCAATGGTAATGACCGGCCTTGCCTTGGAATCTTGGGCCAAGGGGTCGGCTGTATCAAGAACGCAGGCCCGCTGGTCGGCCAGTGAGCAGGAGGAAACCACTTCGGTTGGGTTGTAGGAATAGCTTCCCGTGATGTTCAAGCCACGGATCGGCTTCCAGGTGCCCTCGATCTCGACACCCTTGGAGACTGATTTTGGTACGTTCAGGAACCGGGTCTGAATGACATTGCCCAGCTCGGTAGAAACCAGCACCCGGATCGGAATCTGCAGGTCTTTATAATTGTAATAGAAAATCGCGGAGTTGAGCTGCAGGGTCGATCCGAAATCCTTCTTGAGGCCCACTTCAAAGGAGTCCACGAATTCCGGATCTGTCGATGGATTTGGCACGATCTCGCCGGGGTTGAAGCCCCCAGACTTATAGCCGCGCCCGTAGCGGAAATAGGCATTGGTGTCGTTGGAAGGATGCCACTCCACACCCAGTGTCCCGGTGACCCCGGACCAATCATTCTTCAAGTCACGCACGGCATAGCCGGTTTTCGCGTCAATATTGTAGTTGACCCACTTGGTTGGCGAGACCTGGGTGGGTGCTGTCACGACGCCATCAACCCGCGCAGCTGGTGCGGACGTATAGCCTGCTGCAAGGAGGGTCGTAATGTCTAGAGAGCTTGACCCAATCAATGTCCCATAAACCCGGGGATCACCGATACAGGCGACCGTATAGCAAAGGGCGCGGAAGGATTCGTCGCCCTCCTTGTGATCGGATGTGTAACGCAGGCCCGCGGTAAATTGCCAAGCCTGGTTAATCTTCCAGTCCAGCTGCCCGAAGGCAGCCATACTGCGTGTCGTCATGTCATAGTCGAAATGGTAGATTTCACCATTGGGGTTGGGGGCATTGCCCTTCGCATTGCCCACGGCGGCACCGGAGGGCGCTTTGATCCCGGGTTGGGATGCAAAAGACACCTGCGGATTATGATACCACTCCTTGAAGTAGTAGGCGCCGAAGATCCAGTTCAGCGCGTGATCGCCTGACGATGAGAAGTTTACCTCGTGGCTTACCCAGCGGTTATCTTCAGTATACTGGAACGCATTACCGGAAACATCCATGGTAAGCGGCTTGCATCCCGGTACATACTGGCAAGTATTTTGGGATGGAAGGGGCGAAACATTCAAAGGTATCTGATAGGTCTGCAGCGGAGAACCATCAATATCCCACTTTGAATCATAGAAATATGAGTCGTATCCGCCGATATATTTGAAATCTACATTCTCAAAGTGGTGAGTGTACTGGGCTTCCAGGATATTGATGTTGTGGTTCGTGATACGGATCGGATTTTGCGTATTCAGATTGTAAGTCCGGGGATCACCTCCGGCGCAGCCTGACCACTGCGGGTTACAGGTTACGGTTCCGACCTGTGTATGGCCTGGCTGTAGCAAGCCGTAGGTTGAGCTGAAGTTTAGCGCATCGACGCCCTGCAGGTCGTAGTCATAATTGCGATCGCTGATGCCGCCACCACCGTTTCCGGATTCAGAGAACCACTTCGGTTTGGCGTATTTCATCCAGAACAGGCCATTATCGCCCACATCGATTTCGGCCTGGAATTCAAGGTAGTTCCGGTTCAGGGCGTCAGTGGCCTGTTTGCCCGTGGCCACATTCCTGAAATAGCCTTCAGTCTGGCGGACATACTGGCCGTAGCCCTGGATGCGCGCCCAATCTGTTACCGGGCCAGACACAAGCACTTCATAGTTCTGAAGCCCGTAATTCCCGAGATTGACGCGCGCCTCTGCTGTCAGGGTCTTGCTGGGATGCTTGGAGATCACATTGATCGCGCCACCAATAGCGTTCCGGCCGTAGAGTGTGCCCTGGGGGCCCCGAAGAACCTCGACCCGGTCGACGATGAGTGTGGACTTGCCAGCTTCGGCGACGGACGTGGTGTAAAAACCGTCTGAATAGGTGGCAACAGCCGCTTCGGACGACAGACGGTTTGTCAGGCGACCGACCCCGCGGATAGCCGCTCGATCGAGGCTGGAAGAGTAGGTCAGGCCCGGCGTAAAATTGGCGATGTCCTGGATCGAGGTAATGCCCTGATCCTCCCGCCGCTTGGCCGTGTAGGCCGAGATCGCAATGGGCACCTCCTGCAGCTTTTGTTCCCGCTTTTCGGCAGTTACGATCAGCTCCGAGATGGTGTTTTCATCGGTCTGCGTGGCCTTGCGGTTGGCTTGCGCATCAGCCGCAAAGGCGACGAGGCTTGCCGAAATGGCGACGCCACCCAGCAAAAAAGATTTCCTGAACATGTTGTCCCTCCCATGTTGTCAGCCATTTTCTGGCTTTCGATTTGCATTTCCCAAGCGCAAAGACATTTCAAAATTTGAGCTACGGGTATGCCTTGGAGAGAAAATGAGCGAAGTGTGCGGGCGCGTCAATTGAAAGCTTTATCCCGGGGCTTCGATGCGCATTGCCTTGAGTCTCGACTTGAATTTCCAGTTTTAAACGACTGAAGTCAGGGCGCAACTGACCGGGAGGATGTCCGGTGCGGTTCCTATCTGTCTGAATCTTTTCTTCAGAAACATCCGTACCGATCTGTGAAATACTGGCAGCGCTTAAAGTTGTGGGCTGCTCACCGAAGCCGAATCCCTGCGGCATTTGGTATGTTGATACTGAAATATCGTCACAACCCGATCGATCGTGGATCACGAAGCATTGCCTGTCGACACGTCCGATTCACATGATATCGTCAATTAAACAGACTGAATGATGAAAAATCGTAAGTCTATAGACTTATCTTGAGCTCGCTATGATGGATAGAACCGGGTTTAAAGCCCGTCCACCCCAGCGCGTGCCGGTATTGGTGAGATTTCGGGGCAGGTCATCATCCTGCAACATTTGCCCGGGGGGAAATGACAGATGTCTGAGTTACCGGTCGAGTTTACCAAGGCGTATATCGAACAGGCCAGCCCACCTGACGCCTTGCTCTATGTCGATTTCCTGTCCTCGGCTGAGCCTTACCGAAGCCTCTATCGTAAGGACGTCCATACTGCCGCCCGTGGCGGTTTTACGATTGCCCCGGGCAAGGGCCCTCGGGCCACAGGAGAGACAGACCTCGATCTCGAAGATGAGGGCCTTTATTACAACACCTCGGGTGCAGCCCAGGCTTATTGGCGGGACGTCGACCTGCCCAAACCTGTCAAGGATATCAAAAGACTGCGGCATGACCTCAAGACCTGGGGCTATTGTCTGATTTCTGAAGCCTTATCCGCCGACCAGGTAAGCCGAATGCGGCAGCGGGTGCTCGACCAAGCCGAAGCCGAGCGCAAGGCGGGGCTGGCGGTGTGGATGGGTACCGCACCGCGCGCCGACGAAAAGCTGCCAAGAACCCAGTTCGTTCATAGCCTGATTAACAAAGGCGAGCAGTTCGTCCAGTGCGTCGAGCATGATCCCGAAGGTGCGCAGGGCGGCCCAGTCATCGAACAACTTCTGAACGAGACCATGGGTCCAGATTTTCTGATGTCGTCCTTCATCGCCATCATAAGTCAGCCCGGAAACAATCCTCAGGGTCTTCACCAGGATCAGGCGACCGCGCCCTTCAGTCTGCCCGATGCGCCGTTTACGGTGAACACTATGTATATTCTGGCCGATACGACGGCGAAAAATGGTGGAACCCTGGTCGTCCCTGGGTCTCACAGATTGCTTGGGGATATACCCGCAGGCCAGCCTGTGACGACCCCCCTGC